>NZ_JBDFXP010000009.1:0-127152 GCF_040911965.1 Phocaeicola sp. RTP21359st1_B8_RTP21360_211022 | reverse complement strand
TGACGGAACAGCGGGTTAAAGCTGATACCCGTAAGTATCATTCCAACAATTATCTATGCGACTTCATGTCGCACCCAAGGTATCTCCAGATGATGCACCGCAACGGCCCTTTCTTGGGCGTTTACTCCCGTTCCCAACATCGAGGTAGAGCCGAACAACACCCGTACCCTGCCACTGTTCATGTCCGCAAAAAGTTTCTTTCTCGCCCGTTCGGTCTTGGCGTACTGGATAAACTGGATTTCATCGGCAGGAATCCCCATTGCCACCAGCTTGTCCTTGATGTCGCTATAGATGTTCCACTCGTTCGGCTTGTAAGTGGCAAGGTCGCTGAAGACGAACTGTGTACCACGATTGGCATTTGAACTTACATAATAATCATAAATAGTTCTTGCGCAAATCGAAGCCTTGTTGTTCGGGTCATCAGTAAACTTATCGCCCAACAGACGCATATCAAGAGACATCTTACGGGCCACGTTGGTAGCAACAAGCATTTTTGCCTTGTCGAGATTGTCCGGCTGCGGAATATCCAACCCCAAATCTTCCCATTGTCCGCTGTGCGCAAAGGCGACGAGCCGCCCGATCATTTCCTCCTGTTGGATAGTGGGTGCATGGGAAAGGAAACGCACGTTTTTGTCCGGCACATCGAGGTTTATCATATCGGCTGTACGATAGTCGGTAATCTCCCGCAGGAACATCGCCAGTTCCGGCACTTTGATGTAAGTGCGGAAACGCTCTTTGCGCTTTATCGTACCCGTTACGTTCAGCTCGTAGTCGGCGGCCTTTTTCGTGAAGATAGCCGCCCAAGCGTCGAAACAGCTTACTTGTTGCCGTTTGAGTTCCCTTGGACGCAGATATTTGAACATCACGTACAGTTCGGTCAGCGCATTGACGACCACCGTACCCGACAGGAACGTAGCCCCCAAGTCCTTTCCCGTGCGGCGTTGAATGTCCCGAATGGCAAACAAAAGGTTCATCGCCCTTTGCGAGCCTTGCGCATTGCCGATGCCCGCTACTCTCGTGTGGCGTGTCTGGAACATCAAATTTTTATAGCAGTGGCATTCGTCTACAAAAATGTGGTCTATGCCCATCGAACGGAAATCGATGGTATCGTCTTTCCGGAGGTCTATCTTCATCTGCAGTTCGGCGAGCTTGGCTTCAAGGTTCTGTTTCCGGGTTTCCAGTCCTTTCTGCATCCTGCCGCTCCGGTAACGCATAGTGGATTGCTCCAGCACTTCGAGGCTGCGCTCCACATCGGCCAGTTCTTCCGAGAATATGTCGTACATGGTTTCTTCGGATTGCGGAATCTTGCTAAACTGGTCGTGTGTCAGGATAATGCAATCCCAGTTGTTGTTCTTGATTTTTGAAAACACTTCCTTGCGGTTGGCGGGGGTGAAATCTTCCTTGCCCGGATAGAGCACCTTGGCCGTGGGGTATGCCTTTCGGAATGTATCGGCAATCTCGTGTACATTGGCTTTCAGCCCGATAATGAGGGGTTTCTGCACCAGTCCGAGACGTTTCATTTCGTATGCGGCCACGCACATAATCATCGTCTTGCCCGTGCCGACCTCGTGCCAGCAGATACCGCCGCCGTTCTGCTTAATCATCCAGATAGCGTCTTTCTGTGAGGGATAAAGTTCTTTGTACGGGAACAGCTCGAAAGAGAGGCCGGGGAACGTCTGCGCCGAGCCGTCGTAGTGCGGACGCACGTAACAATTGAAGCGCTCGTTGTATGTCCTTACCAGTTCGTCCCGGACTTCCAAAGGCTCATCGTCAAGCCACCGGTTGAAACGGTCTCTAATTTCCTGTATCTTGGCGGCGGCCTCCTGCATGGCTTCCTCGTCCGGCACACGTATTTTGCTGCCGTTCCGGTATTCCTCTTTCGTTATCTCAGGTACGGTATCGTGCAGGGCGTGTACAAACAAGTCCTCGCCGTTGTAATTGCGCACGGAATAGGTATTGTATGCCACGGGCGAATATCCCTGCAGCCGAATCAAGTAGGTATCGTTCACGTCGAAATACATCACGTCCGCACCCACTCCGAATAGGTCGGAGGCGAAATCGGCGTACAGCTTCGTATCTATCCACCGCTCGCCCATGTTGATGTCGAGTTCTTCATAGGGTATCGGTTCGGGTATGGTGTTCTCCAGTGCCTTTGCGGACGCTTCGGCCCATTCTTTCTCCTTGCCTGCGAGATTCGGGAGAAAGGAAAGCGTCTCTTCCTGCTTGGCGATGATGTTTCCGGAGAGGAACTTTCCTTTGTGCTCCCATTCCCCATTGGCCGGATTGTAGAAAATTTCCCCTTGCAGGGCTTCGATGATTTCTTCTTCCTCCTTGTTCGTGGCTTGTGCCATGTAGCCCATATCGACCTTGCCGTAAAAGTTCAGGCTGCTTGCCAAGGCTTCCACGGGGGACAGCGTTACGGCGGTGTCTATCTTCTTGAAAGCTACAGGTTCACGCATAACGTCGGCTTTGAAGATGTCCCTGCCGACCTGCATTTCTATCGTGAACACCTCCGTACCGAGGCTGTCGAGCAAGATAAACTCCTTGTTGTCGTTGTCGTGGAAAAATCCCCATTTGGCAATAAAAGCGTCGTATAGGGTGTTGAGTTGTTTACGCAGTTCCGAGCACTCCTTTTGTTCTTCCCGTTCCCTGCCGGACAGCTCGAAATACACCTTGCGTATGGGGAAATAGTCGGCGGCCCTGTCCGTATTTACCTTGCCCTCGTCCACGGGTACGAAATCAACGGCTGTCTCCGTGTAACGGCTCGACTTACGAAACCGAAGCGTACCTACCTGCCCCTCGAAAACGACCATTGCGCCGTTCTTCATCCATGTTTCCATGTCCTCCGTGTAGGCACGTATGCCTTTGACCGTCTGCGGCTCGCCGAAAAGAGACATCTGCACGGGGGTGTTGTCCTGGCCGTGATTGGCAAAAAGAGCCTTGCGAAAATAGCGGTCGAAATCGTATTTGAGCAGTGCGGAAAGGTATTGGGACATGGCGTTTCCATCGCCTAACCACTGGTATTTGCGGACGTACTTACCGAACTGGTTCAGCGCAATGCGACTGTCCGTGGCAAGGGCGGTCTTGGGGAGGGTAAAGATTTTGTTCGCATAGTCGGTCATCGTTCCTGCCGTGTCGACCTTTTCCTTGGAGACCTGCAAAAACATCTTCTCCCGTAACGAGAGCGTCGCCTTGCGGCTGTGCTTTTGGAATATCAAAAGGTCGCTCCCTACCTCTATGCCGCTCGTCTGCATGAAAAGGGTATCGGGTAGCCGTAAGGCCGTTATGAGGTCGGCATGATTGACGAGGTACTCGCGCACGAACTTGTTGCCCGGCGTGTCGGCAATTCCTCTCGGCGCAACGAACGCCAGCAGTCCGCCCTCGTTCAACAGTTCCATTGCCTTGACAAAAAAGTAGTTGTGTATGGTCTTGGCTGACTGTTCGTACATGCCGCCTTTCTTCCACATTTCCGCATCGAACACCCGGAAATTGCCGAACGGGATATTCGAGGCGATAACATCGAAGCTCTCATGCTCCAGATGCTGGTCGGCTATCGTCTCGAAGCCTGCCGTTACCGTGGTCGCCTCGTCATACAGAAGCGACAGGATAAGCCCCGTAAGACAATCTTTTTCAAAAGCGTAGCTGCGAGTGCCGGGCATGGAGACGGGCAGAAAGCCGCCAATTCCCGCACTGGGTTCAAGAAAGGTACTCATTTGCAGGCAGTTATCCTTGAATGTAGCGTGTATCTGCCGGGTTACTGCGTCCACGAGGAATTTCGGTGTGTAAAAAGCAGTCAGGACGGAGGATTTTATACTGTTGATGACGGCTTGCCGCATGGCGTCGTCATAATAGGGATATGCGCCTATCAAGTCCTGCAGCTTGCGGATAGGCTCGGCCACATCATCGCTGACGGTATGCTCCGTTCCTATATTCAATACATCTTTAATCCCCCCGAAACCGGAATATCGGGATAATACCTCTTTCTCTTCGTCAGTGGCTTGTCGGTCGTCGATACGGACTTTCATTGCCGTTGCAATGGCTTCCACGTTTGCCACCAGTGATTTTAATTTGCTGTAACTCATAATTTAACCTTGTTTGTTTCCCTTTATTCGGCCTGTTTGCGGCCTCCGGGATTATTTTTCTGCCTCTTGAAGGTGGCAGGGACAATCGGACAAGGCTGAAGCGAAAAAATACGCTCGACAACGGAGAGGAAGATTTTTGCGCCTCACTCGCGGCGCAGCCGGCATTGGCAAGATTGGAACGGCCCGTTACCTTCGCGGAAAAATAATACCCCGCAGGTCGCTGCAAGGCTGGGCACGGAAACCGACAGCTAAAAGAGGGAGGAAAATGCGTACAAGGGAGAAAGGACGGAACGGGTATAGAAAAGGGAGAAAGCGTCGTACAACGGGGAATGCTGCCGACAGACCGGAAATCCGGAGAAGATGGGATAAGACAAGGGAATCCTGTGCATAATCAAAAGAAAAACTTACCCCTGTAACCGATTATAATGAATAACCTATGACTGAAAAGAATACTCCCATCTTATCTCCCGAATATCTCGATTTCAGAAACGAGATAACCTCCCGCATCCGGTCGCCCCAATACGAGGCATTGAAGGCCGTAAACAAAGAGATGATCGCCCTGTATTGGGAAATCGGCAGGCGGATTACCGAACAACAAGCGGCCTTGGGCTGGGGAAAATCCGTCATGGAGAACCTTTCGCGGTACATACAAAAGGAGTTTCTGGGTATAAAGGGATTCGGTGTTTCCAACATGTGGGACATGGCCCGTTTTTATACCGAATACCGGTCGAATGAAATTCTCCAACCGTTAGTTGGAGAAATTAGCTGGTCGAAGCACATCGTCATTCTGACCAAGTGCAAAGAGATGCAACAACGGCAATTCTACATCTTGTCAACCAAGAAATACGGCTGGACGAAAGATGTACTTATCAACAAGATAGAAGCAAAGACCTACGAAAATTATCTGCTCGGTCAGAGCAACTTCGACATGACCTTGCCGGAGAAGATAAAGAACCAGGCCATACTTGCCCTGAAAGACGAATATACATTCGACCTTGTGGGCCTTTCGAAAGAACATTCCGAATACGAACTGGAACAAGCGATTATAAAGAATATCCGCGCGTTCCTCATGGAGTAGCGAGATATTCAGTTTTTTCTAACTGAAAGTGAGTACAGAAATGTTATCATAGCATGGCAGAGACTATTTGTCAATCCACTCTTTTAGCCGTTGAGCCTTCTCTTTACTAACGGTTATTTTTGTGTTCGGATACCCTTTTAAGCGGACAATAAGTTTCCCTCCGAAATAATTAGAAAGAAACAATACGTATTCTATGTTAATTATGTATTGGCGGTTGGCACGGAAGAAGCAATCAGGATTGAGTTGCTGTTCGAGTTCGTCCATTGACATATTGACAACTTCTGAAGTTCCATTATTAAGACGAAGGTATACCGTCTTGTTTTCGGTTTCGATATGGTTGATGTCCGAAACACGTACGGTCTTATACCCGTCACGATAGGGCAACAGGAAACGTTCCCGATAGCGGAACTGGTTCTTCTGCAACGAATCGAAAAGCTGCCGGAGATTTTCGTCAGCATAATTCTTGCCAGCTTTGGTAGCTTTATCTATGGCAGCTTCAAGTTCATCGGCATCCAAAGGCTTCAGAAGATAGTCAAAGCTATTGAACTTGAAAGCCTGTACCGCATATTCATCGTATGCGGTGGTGAATATGATTGGAACGGTTGCCGGAGCATATTTAAGCGCTTCAAAACTCAGGCCGTCAGTAAGGCGGATATCCGCAAGGATGAGGTCTGTTGTTTTGCCTGATTGGAAAAAATCGACCGCCTCTTTGATATTTGTAAGTGGTCCTTCAATTATAAACGTCGTATCAATGTCGTTCAGCAATCTAATGAGACGCATGGCATTGCGCTGTTCGTCTTCAAGAATCAGTATCTTCATAGGGACTGTTTTTTTATGATGGGCAAACTCACCGAATAGAAGTTCTCGGCATTTTCTATCTTGACTTTTTTATCGCAGAGCAACGAATAACGCTCTATTATGTTTTTATGACCCAAGCCGGTCGATTCCATTTTTGAGAGCAAGGAAGATTTAAGGTTGCGCACTGTGATATAGTCGTCAGACAACGTGATGTCAATAAACAACGGATTTTCCATCGAAAAACCGTTATGCTTTATTGCATTCTCCACAAGAAGTTGCAACACGGCCGGGGGAAGGTATCCTTTGCATTCTTTCAGTTCGAGGCTGATGTTCGTGACGACCCCTCCGACGTGGCGCACCTGCATCAGATACAAGTATGATTCAAGGAACTTTATCTCATCTCTGACGGGAATCAGATTCCGGTCCAGATTGGTGATGATGTACCGGTACACTTTCGACAGGTTACTCAGGAACTTGCCGGCAAGTTTGGTATCTTCCTCTATCAATTCCAGCAGGTTGTTGAAGTTGTTGAACATGAAGTGCGGATTAATTTGCAGCTTCAGCGAGTTGAGTTGCGACTGTAAGGCAATCTCCTTCTCCTTCATCAGTGCCATTTCAAGAGCCTGCTTCTCATCGCGCGCCCTGATGTATGACTGGAGGAAGAATGTGTTGGCATAAACGCTTGATATGAAAGTGGCTATCATGGCAAAAGTGTAAGCCCCCTTCATGTTGATCAGTTCGTCAAGAAGCCCGTTGCCGGTTTCATCCCACAAAAGATTGAACAGAGATGTCATGCCGAACGCAACGAGGTTATTCAGCGTCAAAAGACAGGAAGCATAGACAATCACCCACACATAAGATGTTCTGAACGGCAAAATCTTAAAAACAAGGTAAGAGAACCCCAAGGATATGTAGGTAAAGAGCATACACAACAAAAAATCGACGACATAATCGACTGTCGCCATTCCCGGTAATTGGTTGGCGGTTTCGTCATCAAGAATTAACCATATAATAAGGTAGAGGATATAGGAAACGAGCGATAGCAGGAAGCCGTTCCGCCAGTTCATTATTTTTACATTTTCTTTGATCATATTTGGTTGCAAAGTTACTTCATGTTGCAAAGGTACGACTTTGCTTTTTCATTTGATAGGTCGAAACCGGATGAAACAGACAAAACAGCAGTTGAAACAGATAAAAGGAGTGTCGAGACAGATGGTTCTATCATTTATACTGTATTCGATGCTTGCATAATGAACGTAGATTGCCAAAACAGGGTATGATTTTGGTAATCTGTAGGAAGGTGACGCATCAAGAAGCATGGCTTAACTGCCCAAAGATGTGCATCTTTGAAAAGAGCATTTACAATGACATTTCAGAAGCCATTTTAGCTGTTTTATAAATGTTTTTTTCCGTTTCGACTGCATGCCGGTTGTCGGCAAATTGGGTATGGAATATCTTTGCAGCCAAAATTGGCGACTTATGATTATTGAAACAGAACACCTTATCATCAGAGATTTTCAGGAGAAGGATGCCGTTGGTTTGCTGGAATACCTCTCCCATCCGCGTGTCAACTGCTTCGTGAGCGAACGCTTGTGCTCTGAAGAGTCTGCACTGGCTTATATATCCAATACTCCAAAGGAGTTGCTGCGCTATGCCGTGTGCCTGAAGGAAGACGATTTCATAATCGGTGATGTTTTTGCATTGCGTGAAGAAGCCGACACATTCAACGTGGGCTGGCATTTCAACCAACGCTTCGAGGGCAAGGGATTGGCGCATGAAGCGGCAACGGAATTTCTGGATTACCTTTTCCGTGAAGCAGGCGCACGTCGCATCTACGGCTTTGTGGAGGATGACAACCTGCGGTCGAAAAGATTGTGCGAACGTCTCGGAATGAGATATGAAGGATGCATGAAGGAATTCATATCGTTTGTGTGCCATCCCGATGGAACACCACGGTATGAGGACACCTGCATTTATGCGGTATTGAATAAGGAATGGAAAAACAATAAGAACAGATGATGAATAGAAGAACATGGATAGCCGGCATCACGGTAACAAGCCTGCTGGCTGCATTATTGACAGCCTGCAAACAAGAACAGAGGGAACAGGAAATGAGACAGACATTGCCCGTCATGGTGGTTTCTTCCCGGGCAGTTGAATTTCAAGAAAGTTATTCCGCCTCCATCCGTGGGCGGCAGGATGTGGACATAGTACCCCAAGTGTCGGGCCGTATCACCCGCCTGTGTGTGAAAGAAGGGGAGCAGGTTAAGACGGGACAAGTGCTTGCCGTCATCGACCAAGTGCCCTATCAGGCAGCCTTGCGCACCGCACAGGCAAACGTCAGCGCAGCACAGGCAAAAGTGGAAACGGCACGGATCGAGCTGCAAGGCAAGCAAGCCTTGTTTGATGAGAAAGTCATATCCGATTACGAACTCTCTCTTGCCCGCAACGGGCTGGCGGTAGCACTTGCCGAACTCGAACAGGCAAAGGCTCAGGAAACGGATGCCCGCAACAATCTCTCCTATACCGAGATAAAAAGTCCCAGCAACGGAGTGGTAGGCACGCTTCCTTTCCGCATCGGCGCACTTGTCAGTCCCGGCATGACGCAGCCCTTCACGGTAGTTTCCGACAATGCGGAAATGTACGCCTATTTCTCCGTCTCCGAAAACAAGCTGCGTCAGTTCAGGACACAATACGGTTCCATAGACAAGATGATTTCCCAAATGCCGGAAGTCGGCCTGCAACTGAATGACGGCACGTTCTACGGACGGAAGGGACGCATAGAGACTGTCAGTGGCGTGGTCAATGCCACCACCGGGGCGGTGCAAATCAAAGCCCGCTTCCCCAACCCCGACCGTGAGCTGCTGAGCGGCACCATCGGCAATATCGTCCTGCAAGGAGTGGATGCGGATGCCATCCTGCTGCCCAAGACCGCCACCGTGGAATTGCAGGACAAGATTATCGCCTACCGCCTCAGAAACGGAAAGGCCGAAGCAGCCTACCTGACCGTGGACCGTCTGAACGATGGTAACCACTTCGTGGTGAAGCAAGGTGTGTCCGTGGGCGACACCATCATCACCGAAGGGGTAGGACTTGTAAAGGAAGGAATGATTGTTACACCTAAAAACGTAACCCCATGAATCTACGATTTTTCATAGACCGCCCGGTATTCTCGGGCGTTATTTCCGTGGTGATTGTCTTGATGGGACTCATCGCCATCAAAGTGCTCCCGGTGGAGCAATATCCCGACATTGCACCGCCTACTGTCAACGTGTTCTGTACCTATCCCGGTGCGAATGCCGAAACCGTGCAGAAAGCGGTAATCGTCCCGCTTGAGGAAGCCATTAACGGAGTGGAGGACATGATCTACATGACCTCTACCGCATCCAACACGGGCGATGCTTCCATCAACATCTATTTCAAGCAGGGTGCCAACGCGGACATGGCGGCGGTGAACGTGCAGAACCGTGTGAATGGCGCGTTAAGCCAGCTTCCGGCGGAAGCCACCAAAAGCGGCGTCACGACAGAGAAACAGCAGAATGCCGAGCTGATGACTTTCGCGCTTTACTCACCCGACGACCGTTTCGACCAGACTTTCCTGAACAATTACATGAAAATCAATGTCGAGCCACGGGTGAAACGTATAGGCGGTGTCGGAAAGGCACAGCTGTTCGGCTCGAACTACAGTATGCGTTTGTGGCTCAAACCGGACAAGATGGCGGGGTACGGGCTTATCCCGGATGATATTTCGGCGGTATTGGCACGGCAGAACATTGAGGCCGCCACCGGTTCTTTCGGACAGAACTCCGACGGGGCAAACGAGTACACGATGAAATACCGGGGCAGGCTCTCGACTGCGGAAGAGTTCGGCGAACTGGTGGTCAAGTCCCTGCCCGGCGGCGATGTATTGCGATTGAAAGAGGTCGCGGATATAGAGCTGGGCGATGAGTATTACAATTATTCATCCGAAGTGAACGGACATCCGGCAGCCATGATGATGATAAACCAGAAATCCGGTTCGAACGCATCAAGCACCATCAATGAGATACACGAGGTACTCGATGACCTCAGCCGCGATTTGCCCGAAGGGGCAGAGTTTGTGGTGCTTACCGACACCAACAAGTTCCTGAATGCCTCCATCCATTCTGTCATCAGGACGCTTATCGAGGCGATACTTTTAGTCATCGTGGTGGTGTATGTGTTCTTACAGGACATCAAGTCCACGCTGATTCCCACGATTTCTATCTTCGTGTCCATCATCGGAACGTTTGCCGTAATGTCACTGATAGGCTTTTCCATCAACCTGCTTACGCTTTTCGCCCTTGTGCTTGCCATAGGCACGGTGGTGGACGATGCCATCGTGGTGGTGGAAGCCGTGCAGGCGAAGTTCGACGAGGGGTATCAGTCTCCGGTGCTTGCCGCCGATGATGCCATGAAGGGCGTGTCGTCGGCCATTCTGACCTCCACCCTTATTTTCATGGCGGTGTTCTTCCCTGTGGGCATGATGGGCGGTACTTCAGGGGCGTTCTATACGCAGTTCGGTATCACGATGGCGGTTGCCGTGGGCATTTCGGCCATCAATGCCTTCACCCTTTCTCCGGCATTGTGCGCCCTGCTGCTGAAGCCTTACATTGACGAGCACGGGAACACGAAGAACAACTTCGCGGCACGCTTCCGCAAGGCATTCAATGCGGTTTTTGACCGTTTGAGCCGTCGTTATGTGCGCGGTGTGCTATATGTCATTCATCGCAGGTGGCTGCTGTGGGGCACTATCGCGGTATCGTTCGGGCTGTTGGTGCTTTTTGTCAATACGACCAAGACCGGACTTATTCCTGAAGAAGATACAGGCACGGTCATGGTCAGCATGAACACGAAACCCGGTACATCCATGGCGCAGACCGGCAAAACCCTAAAACGTATAAACAGCCGTCTTGACAGTATCGCAGAGATTGAATACAACGGTACTGTGGCAGGCTTTTCTTTCAGTGGCTCGGGACCTTCGCAGGCCATGTCTTTTCTCACTCTCACGGATTGGGACGAGCGCAAAGGGGAAGGGCAGTCGGTGAACGATGTAATAGGCCGTATTTATGCCGCCACCGCCGATATTCCCGATGCCACCGTATTCGCCATGTCGCCCCCGATGATTGCCGGATATGGGATGGGCAACGGTTTTGAACTGTACTTGCAGGACAAAAACGCCGGAGACATAACCGCCTTCAGCCAAGTGACCGACCGGTTTGTGGAAGCGTTGTCGGGCAGACCGGAGATCGGTGAGGTCTATTCATCGTTCGCGGCTGATTATCCGCAATACTGGGTGGATATAGATGCTGCCAAATGCGAACAGTCCGGTGTGTCTCCTTCCGATGTCCTGTCAACACTCTCGGGATATTTTTCGGGAGAATATGTATCGAATTTCAACCGCTTCTCAAAACTGTACCATGTCACCATGCAGGCTCCTGCCGAATATCGCATGGACACCGAATCGTTGGACGGCATGTATGTCCGTACTTCCGACGGCTCCATGTCGCCGTTGAGCCATTTTGTCCGTCTTACCAAGACCAACGGTCCGTCGGACCTGACCCGCTTCAATATGTTCAATGCCATTTCCATCAGCGGGTCGCCGGCAACAGGATACAGTTCGGGACAGGTATTGAAGGCCATAAGGGAAACTGCCGACCACGTTCTCCCGTCAGGTTACACCTACGAGTTGGGAGGGTTGTCGCGCGAAGAAAGCAATACGACGAACAATGCCGTGTGGATATTCGTGCTGTGCATGGTCTTGATATACCTCATACTGTGTGCCCTCTATGAAAGCGTGTTCATCCCGTTTGCCGTGTTGCTGTCCGTGCCTTGCGGTTTGATGGGCAGCTTCCTGTTCGCGGGACTGTTCGGGCTGGAGAACAACATCTACATGCAGACCGGACTGATTATGATTATCGGGCTGCTTGCCAAGACAGCCATTCTGCTGACCGAATATGCCGGCAAGCGGCGGTCGGAAGGCATGACCCTCGCGCAGGCGGCATACAGTGCGGCAAAGGTTCGCCTGCGCCCCATCCTGATGACCGTATTGTCTATGGTGTTCGGACTCGTTCCGCTGATGATGGCTCATGGTGTGGGTGCCAACGGCAGCCGCTCGCTCGCCACGGGCGTAATCGGAGGTATGATAGTAGGTACGCTGGCACTGCTGTTCCTCGTACCGTCACTGTTCATCACATTTCAATATATTCAAGAACGGATTAAACGTAATTAAATGAAGAAGATCATCTTATTTACCATATCAACCTTGATGCTTACCGGCTGTGGCACATACAGCCGGTATCATCGGGCTGACATTCCGACAGAGAAGCTGTACCGGAATATCCCGGCTGGCATTGATACAACAACGCTTGCATCCATGTCATGGCGGGAGATGTTTACCGACCGTAAACTTCAGTTTTTGATTGAGACAGGACTCCGGCAGAATACCGACCTCAATGTGGCACGCCTGCGAGTGGAAGCGGCAGAAGCCGCCCTGATGACAGCCAGACTGTCGTACCTCCCTTCATTGGGAATCAGTGCGGAAGGCAGCGGAAACAAATATGACGGAGCTACGGCAAAGGCGTACAATGTGGGAGCGTCCGCAAGTTGGGAGCTTGAATTATTCGGCAAACTTACGGCAGCAAAGCGTGGTGCGGTTGCCGCATTGCAAGGAAGTCGTGACTACCGGCAGGCCGTACAGACACAGCTTGTCGCTACGATAGCGGACAGTTACTATACCCTCGCCCTGCTTGATGCGCAAAAGGTGATAAATCATCGGACTTTGGAAAACTGGCAGGCTACCGTGCGCACACTTGAAGCGTTGAAAAAGGTGGGCAAGGCGAATGATGCCGGTGTGTTGCAGGCAAGGGCAAACGTGATGCAGCTGGAATCATCGCAACTGGCTATATGCAAAAGTATCTCTGAGACAGAAAACGCCTTGTCGGCGATACTTGCCATGCCGTCGCACTCGATTGAGCGGAGCGATTTGGCAGAAGCGTCTTTCCCCGATACAATCTCTGTCGGAGTTCCTTTGCTGTTATTATCCAATCGTCCTGATGTTCGTCGGGCTGAAATGGAACTGGCTCAAGCGTTCTACGCCACCAATGTAGCCCGCTCGGCCTTCTACCCCAATATCACTCTTTCGGGTACATTGGGCTGGACCAACAATGGAGGCGGGGTAATCACCAATCCCGGACAGTGGCTGTTCAATGCAATCGCTTCGCTGACACAGCCGTTATTCAACCGTGGAACAAATATCGCTAATTTGAAAATTGCTCAAACCCGTCAGGAAGAAGCCAGATTGTTATACCAACAGTCATTACTGAACGCGGGGAAAGAGGTGAATGATGCCTTAACCGCATGGCAGACGGCAAAATCGCAATTTGAAATAAACACCCATCAGGTTGAAACCTTGCGTGAAGCTGTGCGAAAGACGGAACTGTTGATGCGCCATTCCGGTACCACCTATCTGGAAATATTAACTACCCAACAGTCACTCCTTGAAGCAGAGACAAACCGGTTGCAAACCAGCTTTGACCGCATACAGAGTATTATCAAACTTTATCATGCACTGGGAGGTGGAATATAAATTAGAATCGGGTATCGAAAATACCTTTTGACATTGATTACGGAATCAGAATTGCAATGGAAGTTATTAGTGGGACATGGAAAAGTTGTATCATTTTTGAGCTAAGCGATGGGGCTAAATGTCCGAGCAAATTACACAAATTGTTTCCTGAAGCCAATGCTCGTGTTATAAATCAGCAATTAAAGAAATTGGAAATGTATGGAATCATAGAGAAGAAAATATTTGCGGAACTTCCCCCACATTCCGAATACTCGATTACTCCGATAGGTGAAACCCTTTTGCCTATCATTGAGAAACTGGAAGAGTGGGGCAATTTCTTTCGTCCCAATATGGAAAAAATATTAGGAATGTCAGCAGACAAAATGTAATTCATTCCTTTGCTTATATATTACACAGTAATAAATTGCATAAATACATGAAAACAAGATATTTCGAGAAGACATTGAAACAGGTGAACGGCAGGTGCAAAGCTCCCGTGGCAGAGAAAACTGCCGGTTGTACAGGTATGTCGGAATAACCTTATCCCAATGAATATGGAAGCAAAGCTCTGGTTCATGGTTTTGTGCGGCCTTGCAGTCCTGCTGTCGTATCTTGCCGGTTTCTGGCGACGGAAGACTGCAGCTGCTGCGTTCGCAGCAGCACGCCGCTACCGCCAAAGAGCGCGACCGTTATTGCCGTCTGGCGGTACTGGCGGGCCATCGGGAAGCCTGCCTCATGTTCTGTTTCGCCCGTTCGGACTTTTTCGAGGACCATCAGCCGCTCAAGCCGTTCAAATCGCACGGAATAAAAGTCGCTTTCTATGGGTATTACTATCCTTCACGGTACGCCGACCTGATCGACGATGAACAGCGGGCGTTCTGCTGTTCCCTCTACCAGTTCAAAGAGGGCGAAAATCACGGTATCGAGTTTTTTAAGGCGTGCATGTCCGTCTTGAATTTGGCCGATGCCCCTTACCACATCCTGTTTATGCCGTGCAGCGACGAGTTCAAGTATGCCCGGCGATTCAAACGGCTCGACTGGTACATCACAACCCACCGGCCGGACCTAAGTTCGGGCTTATATGATGTCGATGTGTTCGAGTCACGCGACAGCTTGCACGAGGCGAAAGGCGGCGAAAACCGTATCCTCGAAAGGAACTACCGTATCACGGGGAATATCGAAGGGAAACAGATTATCATCGTGGACGACGTGCTGACAAGCGGACAGAGTATGGCCGACTACAAGGAGGAGATAGAAAGGTGCGGCGGCAAGGTGGTGGCGGCCATCTTCTATGGAAAAACCGTTACCCGGCCGCCTCTGCTTCTGATAAAGGCGCACGTGTGGGGTGGCTGCATCGTGAACAAAATCAAGGAACTGACGAAATGAAAGAATGACTATTGTTGAAATTCGTTTGAACATCATCGGGAAAAAGCCTTATCCTTTTTATCAAGGGGTGGTAGAAAGGGGACTTGAACACTTGGAAACGGTTTTGGAACATTGGAAAAAGAATATATGACATGGAAATAAAACTTATTACTTCTAACAAGAAACAATTCTTGGATTTGCTGTTGTTGGCAGATGAACAAGAAAGCATGATAGACAAATATCTGGAACGAGGTGAGATGTTTGCCCTCTATGATGACGGTCTGAAGGCTATCTCTGTAGTGACGTGTGAAGGAGAGGGTATTTACGAAATAAAAAACATAGCCGTTTGTCCCTCCTCCCAACGCAAAGGATACGGAAAACGGCTGGTTGATTATCTCTTTGGATACTATCAGGGCAGATGTTCCGTCATGCTTGTCGGTACGGGAGATACGCCATCTACACTCTCTTTCTACGAACATTGCGGCTTTCGTATCTCACACCGACTGAAAAATTTCTTCACGGATAATTACGATCATCCGATTTATGAGGATGGAAAGCTGCTTACCGACATGGTGTACTTGCGGAAAGATTTCTCTTAATTCATATTTTGAATGGAATCTCATTTTTCACATCATTTATTATAAGTGATTTGTGATTATTGAATTATATCTCTATTTTTGGAAACGTAATTTTAATTTTCCCGAAAAACCAAGAATAATAGGGACAAGTATTTTTAGTCATTACATTAAAACATTATAATTTATGAAGAAAATCGTATTGACTTGTGTCCTCGTTTTTTCAGCCTGCTGTGTGACCCTGTTTGCACAAAAGGACAAAAAAGAAAAGGAAACAGTGAAAATAGAATGTTGTTGCGAGGACTGTACCTGCCGCAAGTGTAAATGCGATACGGACTGCTCGGAATGCAGAGGTTGTCGCAAGAATGAAGAATGCAGAAGTTGCGTAGATTGTGATCATGAAGGTCGTTGCTGCGATTATCATCGTCATCACAAGAAACACAGAAGAGGCGGATGTTGCGGAGGATGTTAAACAATCGCTGCCCCAAATTATAAAAAGTGAGGTTGTTCACTTCAAACCGGCACAACCTCACTTTTTATGCGCAAAGAGGCGATGTCTCCGTATGCGGTCATTCCAACCAATGGAATCTTGAACAAAGCCTCCCAAATTTTCAACTGGCAATCCGTTTCTTTCAAATGCCGTTTTATCTCTCCGGTCCTGCATGAAAATAAACAGGGCGTTCTGCCGTATGCCATCGCATTTTGTGTAGAATCGGGTGTGCTCAATCTCCAAGAGACTTTCTTAAAAACAAGTTTTATTACTTGTTTCCTTTTCTCACCCTATATCCTGTCCACAGACACCATACGCATCCTCCTCCCACGAGGAAGACAAACACGTAAGTAGCCACGCTGCCTATGAACACCCGTCCGCTGTGTACTTCCAAAGCGAAGTTCCAAAGCGACATGGGTTGTGTGGAGAGTTCGCCGGGCTGGACAAGTGCATCCGTTCCCTCGTAATATTCCACCACGCATTCCTTTCCCTTGAAATCCGCACTGTAACCCGAAACGGCAAACTTGCCGAAAGGAGGACCGGCTGTATCTTCGGCTTCTTCTCCCGTGAAGTAGTCCGTTACCCAGCCCTGCTGTCTGTCCCAAACGAACAGGCCGCTGAACGAACCGGCCAGCCAGTTCCCCTGCTTATCCTTTTGCCAGACATTCAGCCCCATGACACTGACCGGGGGAGCTTCCTCCACCTTCACGGGAACGGCATCCGGTGAAGCCAGCGAATAAAAACCTTCGGAAGTGGAGAGCAGCCAGTCACCGCACATATCGTCATAGCGCACCATGCGCAGCTTGTCGTGCCAAGGATTAGGGCTGTCTAAGGAAGTGCCGGGCAGAGCGGGTGTCTTAGTCAGAGCCAACGGTATCATGACGGGTGGACGGAGACACCAGCCCGTAACGGCCACCAAGAGGGTCAGTATGATAGTGGTGCGTCCCAGCTTGTCGTGCCACAGCAGGGAGAGGCGTGTCCATCGGGCTTCGCCTTCCGTGTGCCGCCCGTGGCGGTGGCGGCGGCGCATGTCCTTGGGCAGCAGCCAGTAGGCAAGCCCCGTGAGGCACAGGAGAACCAGCACAACAGCCACCGCATCCACAACCAGCTTGCCTGCCGTGCCGAACAACTCCCCGCTATGCAACATCCACACCGTGCGGAAAAGCGTCACCTTCGGCTCGTAACCGTCGGGAACTTTCACCTGTATTTTCCGAAATCCGGCGTGAGAAGACGTGGAGAGATAGAGGTACGAACGTCCGGCAACTACCAGCGTGTCGCCCCGGACGGTGATGTCCGAAAGACGTTCTCCCTCGTCCAAAGGCAGGGGGATTTCTATCCAAGCCGTTCCGTCGTGGCGGTACAGGCCGAACTGGCCGGCGGCATACAGCGTACCGTCGGGTGTTTGCACTATGCCTTTCATGCTACGGTAGTCCGCCCCTTGGGAAAGTCCTTCGTTGAAGTCCGCAAAAGCCGAGGCGGCAGTGTCCGTGCGCCATACCCCGGCTGCACCATAGGCCAGTATATGAGCCACGGAATCCTTGTCCGTATAGCGCAGCGTTCCCCTCAGCAGCCCGCCGTTCCATGCTTCGAAACGATAACCCGCAGGCAGCCACTTCCGGCTGACGTTGATGTCGGCCACCGCTTCACGATGATTCAGCACAATACCGCTCCAACAGAACATGAGCATGAAGAAGCAGAACAGCAACCCGAACCATTTATGATGTTTCCTCCAAGTTATCCGTTTCATGATTTATCTTTTATTGTCGTTTTACATCCGCAGTTTTCTTTCGTCTGTCACAAGCGAGATAAAGCCCGGTTACTGCAAACGAAACCAGAATCAACGCGATTTCCTGCACATGTCCTTGTGGATTTGCCCATAGCCCGTTCAGCAGGTGAATCCGGTCGAAGACCTCTACCGCGATCCAGAAGATAATTACGGTGGCGAAACCGAAACGCAGGCTCATGCCCCACGAAGCATAACGCAACAGCTTGGCGAACATGAACAGCGAACCGATGAAGCCCAGCATCCCGACAAGCAATGTCACCGGATGATGGTCACCAAAAAAACGCTCATCGTAGCAGAACATCAGCACCAAGTAGCACGTCCACAGCATGGTAATGACTTCCATAAAAGCGACAATGCTGGTATGGCGTGTCATGGGGCGTGCGGCGATTTCCTTCTTGTGCTTGCCGAAGAACAAGCGCTGCCACCAGTTCAGGAAATTGCAGCCGTTGGCAGTGCAGAACAGGTACAGCATCATCGTCATGGCCCAGAACCCGAATGTGGACGGAAGTATCAGGTATTCCGGCCGGCTGACAATCTCGCCCGTTACCGGGTCGAGCTGCGCCTGCGTGCCGAAACGGTTGGCATAGTACATAAACAGGAAGTCGATGGCGCCCATCCAGTAAAACATACCGCCGAACAAACCCAACAGCGTTTGTTTGACGTCGCCTTTTATGAATACACCGATAATGACCATCAGCAAACCGAACAGCCCCATTCCCATACCGGCATAGAACTGTTCCACCCCCGCCGTACCGTCTTTCAGCGCACGTGCCAGGATGTGTGTCAGCGGCATGGCAACCAATGTCACAGCGATGGAGACAAACGCTTTAAGCCAGTGCCTTTTTCTCTCTTTTGTTGCTGCCATATCCGGTTTTCTTTATTGGGAAACGGCATTCTTTTTCTTCGCACCCATATACCACAGGTAAACAGCCAGTACAAGGAACGCTGCCAGTATGATAATCATTTCCGTCTTATGCCCCATAGGGTCTACCCATATCTCGCTCAACAAATCCATACGGCCAAGGATCTCAATCGGTGTCCAGAACACGATAACGGTAGCGATTGCCATACGGATGTTGGCCCCCCACGCAGAAAGGCGCAACTGTTTGGCGAAGATAAAGAACGAGCCGATAAAGCATCCGACCCCCACCAACAGTGTCACCGGATGATTCTCGCCCAGGAATACATCATCGTAGCAGAACATCAGCAACAGGTAGGAAGTCCACAGCAACATCATCAGTTCCATGAATGTGACGATACTCGTGTGGCGCGTCATGGGGCGGGCGGCGATGTCGTTCTTCTTACCACGGAAGAGCAACCGTTGCCACCAGTTGATGAAGTTGCATCCGTTCTTTGTACTGAACAGGTACATTACCATAATCATCATCCAAAAACCGAACGAGGCGGGCAGTATGAGATATTCGGGACGGGTTACGATTTCACCCGTCACAGGGTCGAGTTCCGGCTGCGTGCCGAAACGGTTGGCAAAATACATGAAGAGAAATTCCACCCAGCCTGTCCAGAAGAGCAGACCGCCGAAGAATCCCCAGAGTGTTTGGCGCGTATCTCCTTTGGCGAATACGCCGACAATCACCATCGCCATACCTACCGCGCCCATGACAAAGGCCGAATAGTGCAGAACGGTCTCGCTCATCAGATGCTCCATGATAATCATCAGCCCGTGCCCCAAAGGCATGGTAAACAATACCATGAGGAAAGAAGCGATGGCTTTCCACCAATAGCGCCGTTTGGCGGCAGGAGGTGTTACATTTGTTGTTTCAGTGGTCGTTACGTTAGTCTTTTCCATATTCCATTAATTTACGTTTGATACGTTTCTTGTAGAATACTATAATAATTGCCGCAGCAACCAGCATGGCGGCGTGCAGCGTAATTGTAAACTCCCAAGTGGGAGCATTGGGGCTGTCCCCGTACTTGTCTGCCATGACGAAGTGGGCGACCGTTATCGCCGTCAGGAAGACGATAACTGTCGGCCATTTCACCCACCGCCGGTTGCAGAAGCGCATAAAGCGCACGAATTGTCCCATCATACTTTCCGTCATTTCAATTCGTCGCAATAGTAACTGATTCTCCCGCCTTCATCACCGATTTCCACGTTGGCATCGTACCAACTGATAATCTGTATCTTGAAGTACCTCTCTCCGTCGGCGGTACGCACCACATACGTGTGGAACGAAGGGGTGTATGTGGGGGGAGGCCCGGAGAAGCTCATGGCCTGCGACAGCAGCGGGTTGGCATTGGTCTCGGTCGTGGCAGGACCGTTGTTGGGGTCGAACCACGGGTTGGCATCGAAGTCCAGATTGTTTTCCACAAGGTAATGGTTCCAGTCGTTCTGCGACATGGTGACGCGCACGTCGTCCGTGTCAACGACCCATTCCAAGTCGGAAGGCAGTTGTGAAACGCTCGTCCAGTCATCGTAACCGCCATAGCCCAAGTCGGCGGCACCGCCCTGACCGATGCCGCTCGTACCCGAATTGGTACGCATGGTATAGCCGCAGAAAGCCAGATCCCAGTCCGTGCGGTTGATTTGTTCGCCTTCCTTGATGTCCTTGTTCACGGTGTAAGTGTTGAATGACTCTCCCGTGCGGAGGTTGAAGTATATCCAGTCGTTCGTCACCCCTGTGGAATAGCCCGACTTGCGGGGCAGCGTCTTGCCCGTAAAGGGCTGTATGTCGTCATAGTCCACGCAGGAGAACATCGTGAGACAGCCCAGCAGGAGGCTTACCGTTTTGAATAATCCCATACGTTTCATTGTCGTATATTTAATCATTTCTTTTTCCTTAAAGAGTTAATCACATCGTCCAGCATAAATTCCAACTGCACCCATCCGCGTGTTCCCGGCGTGGCGGGCACGTTGAACATCGTGATGCCCGAACCGAGGGTTTTCGGCACGTAGTTGAAGATGTTGTCCACACCGAGCGTCAGTTTTACCTTATTGTAGAAGGTCTGCGACACCGACAGGTTGCACAGCACGTATTGCGGCAGGTCGCAACGGAAGTAGGCGTCATAGCTCTTGTTGTCCTCTTCCACGAACACGCGGTCCTGCACGTCGAACTTCTTGCGTCCCATGTACGAGGCGCTGAACACGGCGTTCAACCGGTAGTTCTTCTTCGTGAACTTGTAGTCCAGACTGGCCGTGGCGGCATGGGGAGAGGTGGTGTTCACCTGTATGCCCTCGTTCTTGCTCACGTTCACGAAGCTGTACGTCCCGTTCAGCGTCAGGCAGTCCAGCACGTGCCAGCGCAGCAAGGCTTCCAGCCCCAGAAGGCGTTGCTTGCTCAAATTGGTGTACTCGAAGTTGTACTGCATGTCGTAGATGCGCCATACGCCCTCGATTTTATCACGGAAATAGTTGCCGTAGGCCGTACCGGACAGGAACAGGCGGTCGTTGCTGTACTCGGCTCCCAGCGAGAAATAATTGTTCTTTTCCGGTTGCATGTTCTCGTTTCCGCGGATCATGAACATGCCCAAATGGTCCCAGTTGAAGAAGAGTTCCTTGATACTCGGAGAACGGTATCCCATCGAATAGTTGGCGCGGATGCTCCACCGTTCGTTGGGCGAATACTTGGCGGCAATCTTGGGCATCCCCATGAAACCGAACGCCTTCGAGAAGTTGGTACGCAGTCCGGCAGATACCATCCACTTGGGGTTGATGGTCCACTCGTCCTGCAAGAAATACTCCGTTTCTTTCAAGGCGCGGGTTTTCAGATCGTGGTTGGCATTGCCGGAGAAACGGTCGGAGGTCAGTTCGTCCGACGTATGTTCCACACCGAAGATCAGGCTGTGCCCGTCGAAGTAGTTGCTCGTGATGGTCAGGCGCGGCTGCCAGATGCTACTCTCGTAGTCCTTGTTGCGCGTGTCGATGCGCTCGTGCCGCTTGAAGCGGTCGTAAAAGTCGGCATGAAGGCTACCCGTAACGCTGAACCAGTCCTTCACGTGGTAGGTCAGCTTGGCTCCCGCCGTCCAGTCACGCGCCTGGCTGAAAGTCATGTCCTGTATCAGGTCATACGTGTTCATGAAGAAGGTGCTCCCGTAAACCAAGACCGAGAGGTCATCGGTCGGGTCGTAATACAGTTTTTGGGAAACCGTGATATGCTCCTTGCCCTCGATGCCCATCGGCGGACGTGAGGACGAGTTGACCACGGTGATGTCGTGCGGAAGGAAGGGATTGGCCTCCTGCGTGTAGACCTTCTTGTCATTCTCCGCCTGATACATGTAGAACGCATCCGAGGAACTGTACCATGCGTCGGTCTGCGAGGTTACTTTCCCCGCCTTGAATCCGGCAGATACCCAGCCTTGCAGGTTGGGGCGGTCGGCATTCTTCTCGAACATATACAAAAAATCCTTCGGTTGCGGATTCTTGTAATTGCGCTCGTTCATCTGTCCGTAGCGCACACCTGCGTCGATGGAAAGCGGTTTGGTCGTTTTCTTCGTGATAAGGTTGATTACCGCACCGGCGGCACGCGAGCCGTACAGCGTACTGCTGGCTCCTTTTACAATCTCGATACGGTCGATGGCGTGCAGGTTGAAACGCTCGTAGTCGAGATTCCCGGCCATGTCGCCCGTCATGCGCTCGCCGTCCATCAGGAACAGCACGTGGCGGGCGTCGAGCCCCTGCATGGAGATTTCGTTTCCGAAGCCCACCTTCTGGATATTCAGACCGGGAGTTTCCTGCTGCAATGCCTGTTGCAGGTTGCTGTATCCGGCTTCGACCAACTGCTTGCCGCCCAAGACTTGCGTCGTAACGGGCGACATCTTGATGGGTCGCGCTGTACGCGAACCGGTGACGACTACCTCGTTCAGTCCCAAATGATCCTCTTCCAGATAGACGGTCTTCTCGGTTTCGGTCGCTTCTATCTTTCCTGTTGCCGGAACAAAACCGACATAGGATATTTTGTAATAATACGTTTTCTTGGAGGGGATTTTCAGTTCCGCCAGCCCGTCCACATTCGTGACGCTCCCCTGCAGGTTTTGCAACGCTTCGTTATCGGCATAGACCACAGTGGCCGCGATGACCGGCTGTTCCGTCCCTTTCTCCAGAACTTTGAGCTTTACTTTACGTTGTGCCTGGGCATTCATACATGCCAGTAAGACACAAAATAAGATGGCTGTTATTCTTTTCATCTGTCTATCATCAAAACATGTTATTCTACACAAAAAAGAGGGAAAGCCGTGTGTCTTACGGTCTTTCCTTCTTTCCTGCAATCGAAAGGTCAAGCCTTGCCCTGTTCTTTCTTGGCTTCTTCCAAGTCTTTTTCGTACTGGGCAAATTCTTCTTCAAAGCGGTCGATACGGCTCTTGTCGATTTCTTGCAGGAAGGTTTCGGTGCGCACGTTCATCATGTTGTAGTCCACGATGAACTCCACTTGCTTGGTGTCCACGTTCAGGAAACCATCTACACGGGCGCCGCTCCCTTCCTGGTTGTCCGCAGCGTCATCGCCGCTCGTGGTGACATTTCCGTCCGTTCCCACGAACTTCACCCAACCGCTGCCGGGGTATTCATCCTTTTCCCAACTGTTGAGTTGCATAAACTTCGTTGCACAGCGGAAGGTGATGGCGAAGGGCATGGCGCCCACGGTGAAGTCGCTCAGGTCGAGCACCATCGTGCCGTCTTCCCGCCAAGAAAAGTTGAATTTGGTGGGGCAACCGCTTTCCAACAGCGTCTTGTCCACACCGCTCATTGTAGCACGGGTTGAGAGCACGAGGTCTCCTACAAGGATTTCCTTCGCCTTATCAATATATTCCTGTGCAGGTGGCTCATTGGTAAGTGAATCGTCACTTTCACACGAACTTAATCCGATTACTGTTGCCATAAGAAGGCTGAATAAAAAGTATAACTTTTTCATTTTGCTTATATAATTTACTTGTTTTGTAATCCATAATTGTTTCCTGTTCATTACCCTTGCCTGCGTGTATTCCGCAAAGGGTATGTAAAGTCATGGTTTTTACATGATTAAAGGCAGGCTTTTTCCGATGGCAAAGTCTGTCTTTGATGTGTACCGCATGTAGGCTTCAGAAGCGGTTCAGGCGGTTTGGATAATTTTGTTTCCTCGCCGTCGGTTGCATACCGGAAGTGTTTTTAGCGGCATAGCAGCCTTGCTGACAGGATAATGGTGTCTTCCCCATTGGGTGAGGTGAATATATTGTGATAATTTTTTCTTAGTAACACACAAAAAAAGAGCTAAGAGAAAGCCGTTTGACAGCTTTCTCCTTACTCTTTCTGAATTTAATTTCGTTGCTTGACAAAATAATGACGAATTATTTTGTTCCAACAAAGTGTACGGATGCAGGGAAATCTGCACCTAAGAACTTACCGGATACTGCCAGAGTAAACTCGATAGTGTTGCCTGTAACTTTGGCATCAGTCAAAGAATCTAACTTCAATGTTACTAAATCCATGCCTAAAATGGTCAAAGTTCCTGCTTTATCACCTTTGAAAGCTGTAATTTCACCGGTTTCTTCATCTACTTCTACTTCCAACTCGATAGTGATATTCCCCGGCATACTTCCGATCTGCGGAAAATCGCAACTCAAAATACCATTTTCAAGAGTATAAGATGCAGCACGTGGCTCATAATCTTCTCCTCTCATTTTGATTTGATCCATTGTACCGTTATAAGTACCTTCGTAATCGCTGATTGCCAATACGGTACTTACACCATCTACATCCATCACTGTGGCAGCGTCAGCAGACTGTGCCATTCCGAAACTTGCTGCAACAAGGGCAGCTCCTAAGAAAAATTTTCGCATCGTTTTTATAATTAAAGTTTAATAAAAAAATAATTACACTTTATTTTTGTTTGTTCAATAAAGTCCTCCAACGGCATCCTTTGTTTTTATCATACGATAAAGAAGAAGTATAACCTAACCTTCTGACCGTATCGTCTGGGTCAATGTCTGTATAATTTGCTTTCAGGAATGCTTGGGTTGATTCTCTATAGAAAGTGTTCTCTGAACAAGCGAAATAAGTACCGGCATATCCATCTTCACTATAGAAAATGGTCAGTTCCGGATAAACCAGATTAAAGTCTTTATTCAAATCACCTATACTGAGTTCTGCTACCATCTTGACATTCGACATGTCAAATGTTTCCAATGCGTCCAAGCATTCAATATCAATTCTGTAGGCTTTCAATTCATTTTTTTCGGGCAATTTGATTTCTTTCAGTATAGGACATCCCAGAACCATCAGACTACTGCCATACGTACCATTGCCTTCCGTTTCTTTATCTCCTTGACCCCAAATAGTGGAATAACTCAAATCTAACTTCTGCAATGCCGGGTTATTTTGGACCCAAGCACTTCGCAAATCTGTAGCATTGGATAAGTCGATATCTTCCACTTCTATATTTTGCAGGATGACTTGGGTTATGAATTTCCCTACTTTTATATTGGGCATAGAAGCTATACTTTCTTCTCCGGCAGAATAAAGGCTGATTTTAGCACCTTCCCAATAAGGATTCTCCACCAGAAACTGAATACCCTCAAAGTTGGTAACATTATCAGCAGGAGCAACAAGCAGTTCCTTTGTTTTCTGGTCGAGTCCCAAATGTTTGCTAAGGTCTATTTGGTCGCCGTTAAACAGATCGGCAAAATTTGTCTGCAAATAAGTGAGCAGGTTTGCGTCGGGCACGTCGCGCAGGGTGGTATAAGTTTGCAGATTGCCGTCGACATCAGTCATCTTCATATCAATGGTGCCGGCGGTGATGGCTTCCTTGTTTTGGCGGTAGAAACGCACGAGATCTTCGATATTCTCTTTAGCGGTTTCCGGAAGGTAAAGTTTGGTAATTTCGTGCAGGTTAGTCACAGTTTCATCACCGTTTTCTTCCACTACGACACTCACAAGATTATCATAGTCGTAGATTTCATTACCCGTCAGGTCTATTCCGGTGATTTGTTCCGGCAATTTGGCAAAGTCGAACGCCGGGCCGTAACCATTGTCCGACAGATCCACATCAGTCAAGTTAGGGAACATGGAAAGTTCTGCCAGTGCGTCTGTGGAAATCTGCGTTCCGGAGAGGTCAAGCGTCGTCGTATTGTTAGCCAAATCATCAAGCAACAGATTGCCGTCCTCGTTGAATGTGTAGCCTCTTTGAACAAGAATGGTTTTCAATTCGGTATTCTGCACGGCACCCGTGCTGTATGAGAGGGTGTTGTCGTCATCGCTGCACGATGCCCCTATCAGCAGCATTGCGAATGCCATCAAACCGACATGCAAATTGTTTCTTTTCATCTTTCTGTGATTTTATTATTTCGTTATTATTATTTCGGGGTGCAAAATTATAACGAGTTTACTCAGAGCACAATACCTAAAAATTGGTATATAATTAGAAGCAAATCACCACTCATTAACTAAAAAAATATAAACTTCGCTCCTGCTTTATAATTGTTTGTTAAAACGGTACTTGAAGGAGAGCATGAACCAACTACCTATCTGCTGCGTGTGTCTCTCCGACAATCCGGAGGAAGAGACGCTGCGGGTAAAGTTCTTTTTCTGGCTAAGGATGTCCGCCCAGTAGAATGACAGTTCCGCCTTCTTCTGTTTGAGGAAACGCCAAGAAAGGGAGGCGTTCCACACTACCTGGTCATCTTCGCCGGGGGTGATGTTCGTCCCGTTGCGGAAAGAATAATCGACATCGCTCCGCAACTGAATGCCGCCGGGCAGGTCGGCGTAGGCGTTCACCCCCAAGCGGTAGTCGCGGGTGTAATCGCCGGTTTCGCGCAAAAGGTTGGTGGAGTGGCGGAAACGCCAGTCACCCGTCAGGTCGAAACCTCCCCATTGGGGCTGGTAGCCAAAACGCAGGTTGGCATTCAGTGTCGTGTTGTGGGTCGTACTGCGCTCCGGCATCTCCTGCTGTCCCTCGTTGATAAGGCTTACGTTCTGGCTGAACGAAGCGCCGGTACGTGCGGTAACGGAAAATCGGCGTTTGATGCGCTTCTGGTATCGCACGGTGGCTCTTGCGTTCCAATTCCCGTTCACATTCACGGGATAGCTTTCTATACCGCCTGTTTGGGTATTGTACGTCACAGCCCGTGTCACACTGTTCACCGTGTTCGCCCAAGTCATGTCTCCGTTCAAACCTATCTTCGTGTCTCGTGCTTCTAAGCGCACCCTTTGGTTGTACGAAGGGCGCAGGCTGGGATTTCCCCGTGTAATGTTCAGCGGATCGCTGTTGTCGGTCAGTGTCAGCAGTTCGGTCAGTCCCGGCTGTTTCGTGTCTCCCTCGTAACTTAGTTGCACCCGTGTTTTCTTTTTGTGCCACAAGACGGTAACAGCCGGGTAGTAGTTCACGGAGGTTCTCAGCGTGTCGGCTTGCATCCGCCCGGTCTTCTGGTCGAGACTCTGCCGTTCGGGAACGACGGACAGGCCAGCGTTGATTTCCCAAGTTCTGTCCGTATAGTTAAGGTGGAGGGCCACTTCATGCGCTGTCGTGTGGCTTCGGCTTCTGTTGCTCAGGCTGTCGGTATAGGCTGCCTCGTAGCCTTCCGGCAGGGTGTACAAGGGTTCATCGTCCGTACCGTCGAAAAAGCGGGACAGGTCGTAGGTATTGCGGTCGTTGTTTTGGTTTTCCCGTCTGAATTTATACGAAAGTTGTGCCCGCAGGCTCTTGTGTAGTGGCTGTGTCAGTATCAGTCCCAAGCTGAATTTGCGGTTTCTGTTTGGGCTGTCATAATATTGATTACGGTAGAGGACGGAATCGTTACCCCACTCATCCTGCAATTGGTAATAGGTGGTGGAGGACACGGAAAACGCCTCGTTCTTTCCTCTCCCCTCCGAGTATTGCATGGTTAGCCCCAAACTGCTGCCTTTCTCGTTCAGCCGTCGGGTGAGGTCGGCGTTCAGGAAATACTGCCGGTTGGCGCTTGTTGAACGGGAGTTCATGCGGATGCCATTCACCCGGATATCGTTTTCCGTTTGGCCGTTTTCTTCCCCATTGAACGGTGCTGTGATATCCAATTCTGGATTTTCATTGTAGGTCGCCTGCCGGCTGTCACTCCCGTTTGTCCCTTTCATCGCACTAAAGCTGCCTGAAAGGTTCAGCAAGGTCATCTTATCGATATTCCATTTCATGCTTAGCATGGTGCTTGCCATGCGGTTGGTGTTGTGGCGGTCGCTGGTCGCATAGCGGTAGCGGTTCCCCGTTTTCAGGTATTGCTCGTAGTAAGATGTCCCCTCGTTCCCATTGATAGCATTGCTGTACATGACATTCCCGTTAAGGTGTATCTTCTTTCCGAACTTTTTCAGGAAGTTCACCGCTACATTGTCTTGGCGGTTGTCTTTGTTTGCGGATGTCATGTTGCGGTTGCCGCTTTTGGCGATTACCGACAGGTTTTCCCCGCCGGTTTTGAAGAAATTGCTGATTAGTTCCGCTTCTTTTTTCTTGTTGTTACCCTTGCCTGCGGCTACGGAAGTCATCAGTGTACCGTTGAACTCCTTCTTGGTTTGCAGGTCGAGCACATAGTTTTCTTCCCCTGTTTTTATCCCCATGAATTTCTCCATTTCGCTACGCTTGTCATACACTTTTATCCTGCTTACCAAATCGGCGGGCAGATTTTCCAAAGCCAGCGCATGGTTTCCTGCAAAGAACGCTTCCCCGTTAACATTGATTTCCGCAATGGGAAGCCCATTATAAACCAAGGTTTTGTTTTGCCTGTCATATTCCAAGCCCGGTATCTTTTTTACCAGCTCTTCCAAGTTCGAGCCTTCGGGAATCCGGTAGGCATCGGCATTGATGACGGTAGTGTCGCCCACCAGTTCCACCTCCTTTATGGGAGCCGTGACCACCACTTCGGACAGTTCAAGACCTTCTGTCAAGACAATGTTTCCGACATGGATTTTCGTCTTGCCTGTATTTAATGCACGAAACTCCGGCTTCATACCTATATAAGAAACTTTCAGCAGGTAAGGCGATTCTTTCTTTGCATGGAAGCTAAGACGGAAATTCCCGCCGGCATCACTCATCACCCCTTTTACAAGGGTGGAATCCCCGGCTTCGAGTACCAAGATATTGGTATAGGGCAACACCTCTTGTCCTTCTCCATTGTTGGAAACGACAAGGGTCTTTCCGGTCACATCCACCCTCTGTTGGGCAAATAGAGTTATCGGAAACAGGAACATAAGTATCAGTCCGAGAACAGATATACGCACAATTACCCGTTATTTTTTTATAGTTTTTAAAAGAAATGAAAAACGGGTACAAAATTACAAGCTTTTACCAGCCGTGCCAATACCAAACAATCGGTATATATAATAACTCATTACTTTAACCTTCAACATATAAAAAATGGTCGGAACGATACAGAGTACAAGAAAACCTGCCGTACAACCGGGTCTTTTCCAGAGCATGGCGTCATGTATGAACCGGACATTTGTCGTGCAAATGAAAGCCTTCCAAAGAAACAAACCCCAGTCCACAATAAAAACAAATCCGGCAACCGTTCTTTTATAGAACCGGCTGCCGGACGAGCCAAATTGCGGAAACTGTTACCGTTTCCCTTCCAGAATCAGAATCGGCCGACCCGCAAAGCATTCACGAAAGCGCTGGCCTCTTCTCCCGTATAATGGAGTACGGAAGATGCCGGTTCGTAAGCGTAAGGAACATACTTCAGCAACTGGACGGCAGCGAAGTTACCGTCCTGCGAAACCATGTAGTCCATCCGCACACCGCCGTCCTTCTTCGGCAGTACCTCTGCCTTGCCGTCAAAAGTCTTCTCCTCCAGCAACCGCCCCAATACAGAGAGGTCGCCCGCATCGAAGAAACAAGAACCTTTTTTCACCAAACTGCCGGTCGGAACGTATATCAGACTCCTTTTTCTTATCATCAGGCGAATACCTCCGGCCACCAGAAAGGCGATTCCGCCGACCAGCAGGACAGGACCTGACGCGGAAGAGGAATCTTCCACTTTCGACGAGAAAAACAGAAGGCACAGTCCCACCGCACAAAAAAGGAGGGAAAGAATAAGAGCCGAAATATTGGTAATCTTCTTTATATCGGGATGCGCTGCGGAAAACAGGGTTTCGGCAGCAGAAATGTTTTGATTCATACGGATTGAAAATTTTATTTTTGCTGATTGTTCAATAATAAGATATACTCACGACGAACAGCCACACCCCGCTTTTCAGCCAAGTGTAACCGTCAGTATAAACGATAAAAAAACAAACCGCTAAATCAGAATCCGTCTCATCCCGAAGATATAATGCTCGCAGGCATTATCCCAGTTCGGGCTACGGGAAGAGTCATGCACGAGGGTACAACAATAGGTCAGGTTGTTCATGCGGCAAATGAGATACCGCTGTAAAATTCGGAGAAAATGGGCCGTTTCCACAGATATGTACCGAAGATGCATCCCCTTTACCGATGCGCCGGCACGGCAAGCCACATCGGGGATTTCCCCGATTATGCCTGTTATGTCGCTGTCCTTTTTTTGCCGGATAGAGTCTCTGTCATGGAATTGCTGAAAAGAGGCGTTGTCCGTATTTCGGACACAACATTCCTGCGCAGCCGCCACACCGGCCGCCGGAACATGCAGCGCCCCGGAATTGCATACCAAGGCCAGCAGCACCAACGATAGAACAGCAACGAATCCTTTCATACCTTAATTTTGCCTTGCAAAGGTAAGCATAAAGGCATTTTTTTACCATTCCCGTGAAATGATTAACAAAAATAAACGGAATCATCTGTGTTTTCCACCCGCAGGACTTAATGCGGGGGCCTCTCTGGATTCGGCCAGTGCCGCCACGCACTCTTCGCGTATGGACTTGATGTAATCCAGTACCATTAACGGATCGACACTTTTTCCATCGAGCTTGCAGGAAATATGCAGGTGTTCGCTGGTGCTGCGTCCTGTAGAACCGGTAATACCGACGACATCCCTCGGCCCGATAGCAGCCCCTTTCCGGGTAAGGATACGCGACAGGTGGCAATAGCTGACCGTGTAGTCTCCATGCCGTAAGGTCACATACTTGCCGGAGGATTTGTCCTGCCCGACTTTCACTACCACTCCCGCCATCATGGCCATCACCTCGTCGCCCCGTGCGTGGAGGTCGATTCCGTTGTGAAACTTCTTTTTTCCGGTAAAAGGATCTTTCCGATACCCATAAAGCGAGTTGATTTTCATCCGGTGCAGCGGATAGCTTACGCTAAGGTAACGCTCTATCCATACGTGTTTGCAGGTGTCGGCGGGCAATGCCGGGGCGGCGTCTCCTGCCGACGGTAAGGAGTCTTGGACGGAAAGCATGTTTCCGGGCAAGGTCGCCACATTATCCCTACCGGCAGAAACGACTTCAACCCTGTATCGGGACGGCACGGTCGAGACCGTATTGAATTGTGCTTGAACGGGGCCTGCGATACTTGCAGCACCCGCCATCAAAACCAGTAGTTTCTTTCTCATGCGGCAAATATAACCAGCCCTGCCCAAGATGTCCCGTTTCCACGGCCTTTTTCGACCAAAGTACAACAAAAAAAGCATTCAGAGTATGAATTTATGCGCAAAATCATACTCTGAACATAAAAATAAACTCTCTTAATACACTAATATTATTCTATTATATACAAGGGAATGAAAAGAATCTATCTTTGCAAAGTGTAATTCAAAATACAAAATTAAATATGAATGTAGTACGATTTGAACTAATTGAATTGCCCTATCCGACACTGGCCCGATTCGGGCTTACACAGGAGATGATCGAGGACTTGCCGATGCGTGTCCTCGATGAGATTTGCGACGGCAGACACTCTCCCGTGCTTCCGGTCCGTGTCCGTGACGAGAAGGGAGAACTAATCGAAAGCCGCAGCCGCTTCGCCCTTGTCCGTAGAGATGACGGTCTGTCGGACGTGGTATTTTATCCCGTCCTGGAATCCTCGCCACTGGAACGCTACGACGAGGCGCAACAGAAACAACTGCTCGCAGGCAAGGCGATTCTTGCCGATGTGGAGACGGCAGACGGACGGCACAGCAAGGCATTCGTGCAGATAGACGAGGAAACGAAGCAGGTGATGTATATCCCCACGCCGATTATCGGGCGCAACCTGCAAGTGCTGGCCGACATAATGCACCTCGGTACAATGGAGGTAAACAGTATGCAGAACGGCGAACCGCTGACACTGGTCGTGGACGATGAACCCGTCACGGTGGGCATCGACCTGCATGACAAGACCGGCATCCGCTTCTGTTCGGGCGACAGCCAGAAATGGAAAGAACAGCCCAAACGCGAGTGGGACAAGTACACTTTCGGCGTGTACGGCTGCTGGGTGATGGACGATGACGGCAACCTCGACTATGTTCCCGAAGAGGAATATACCGAAGAACTGTGGAACGAACAGAAGAAAAGCGCCGAGCGTAACCGTGCGGCGGGAGTTCACAAATAATATCTTAACATCCAGCGAATATGGCAGAACACCAATATTATTCCGAAGAGGTACTTATCGAGAAGATGGAGCGCGGCGAATACGGCTGGCTCGACTATGTGAATCATTTCTCGCCCGAATGGCAGGAGGAATATGCCCGCTATTGCAAGGAGCACAGCCTTATGGCGGGCAACGAATCCGCCGCCGAGTTCGTCCACTACAAGGACGAGCAACTGGAGGCGGCGATGGAGAACGGAGATGCATAACGGAAACCCTTTTTAACAACGGATTATGGCGATACGAAAGAATACCAACCCCCGAATGATGGACCTGCAACCCGAAATGCAGGACATATTGAGGCGTAACGGTATGCAGGCCCACGTGGTCAGCGACGGCACGGGCTACCGGCTCGTGGTGCAGGGCCACGATTCGCCGCTGCTGACCTACGACCTTACCGAGCGTCAGATGTTGGCCCTGACGGACTGGGGAACAAACTCGGCCAACAAGAAAGCCTACAACGTGTTCACGAGCATTGTAGGGAAAGACTTTTATATGCCCAAGAACTTCGTCCATGCCCGCAATGCCAACGGTCGTGTCGCTATGGGGCTGCACGGCTACCGTATCGGTATCGGCGAATACGGGCATGTGGGACGGTTGGGTATGCCGCCCCCGTTTCTCGGCTGGACGCCACGCCACCAGTGGGGCTTCCATCTGCGGCGGGTCGGCGGCCAACTGTTCTATCCGGGACCGCCCGTTGTCCCTGAACGGTGGGACGGACGCATGAAGCCGGGCGAATTGCAGTCGGGCGGCTACGGCTTCTATTACAAATACAAGGCCGGACAACCGGTGCAACCGGCACAACAGGCCGACGTCCTGCAAAACCTGCAGACGGTCATCACGCCGCTGGTCAGCCGTCCGCGCAGCACGGAACCGGCCCGTACCTACAAGGAACTGATAAGCTCTCCTGTCTATTTTTCCAACGAGAAATGGCAGGAATGTCTTGCCTCCCACGGCCTTATCGTCGATAAGGAGGCACGGACACTGACCGTACAGTCCGAAAAGGTGACCGCCGATCTGGTCTATGACCTGACGGAAGAAGAAACGGCCGTCCTGACCTCCAACTCCATCGAGGAACAACCGGTCGAGAAGCGGCTGGAAGTCCTGAACGGGGTTATCGGGGCGGATTTTGCCGACAAGGTAACGATGGCGGACCTCGACAGCAAACAACGTATCGCCCTTGGTCTGCACCCCGAAGTACAGGAGGAACTGACGCAGCGTCAGCAACAGGAGCAGGAAATCCTCTCCCCACTGGAAAACCAGCTCCGGCAGGAGATGCCGTATGGTGCGGCTGCTTCCGTCGATGGACGGGATATTTCCGTCCTTGACGAGCGCAAGGGCTGGTACCGAGAAGAACGGCACGGCAGGGAGGTCGAGGTCGGCGAGATAGCCGTACACCCGTCCCCCATAGAGGGCAAGTACAAGATGACGGCCGTCATCGACGGGCAGGTCATCAGCCACGAGATCAGCCAGAAGGATTACGACAAATTCCTTGCGGTCGATGACTACCACCGCATGAAAATCTTTTCGAAAATATTCAGCGAGGTGGACATGAAGATGCGGCCGGAAGCACAGCGCGGTCTCGGCGTGAAGATTTTCGCCGCCCTTGCGGCAGGAACGGTCGTCACGGCGGGTGTCGTCCACGGCCTGCGGCATCATCATCACGGTCCGGAGTTCTACGGTGAGCGTTTCGGAGGCGAGCCGCGTCCGTATTTCAAGCCCGGTGTCGATACGCCGAGGGACGTGGCTATACGCAATTTCGAGGCACAGATGAATCAGGATATTAACGATATGAGAAGAGGGAGATAAAGACAATTATGAGAGAAGGAGACCTTACCTACGACGACTTCCTGCAAAGGCTGAACATTCAGGACGTGCTGATTGACGCGGGCTACCACCTGAACCGGCGCGACGGCCTGCGCTATCCCTCGTATGTCCGTCTGGACAGCGAGGGACGGCGTATCCGTGGCGACAAGTTCATCGTGACGCAACAGGGAAAGTGCTGCTTCCAAGCACAGCAGCAGAAAGTCTATAACATCATCTCGTTCATCAAGGCGCACCCGCAGTTTTTCGCTGAATACCGTGCGGGCATGTCTCCCGACCGACTGGTGAACCTCGTGTGCAACCGGCTGCTGAACCATCCCATCGAGGACCGGACAACGCGGATTATACAGCCCAAGCGGGACATCCGCCCGTTCGACATCGCGAACTACGACCTGTACAAGTTCAACCCGCAGGACCGGGAGACACAGAAGAAGTTCTATCCTTATTTCAAGAGCCGGGGTATCGACCTCTACACCCAGTACGCCTTCCACCGCCACTTCTGTCTGGCGACGAAACACCGTGAGGACGGTGCGGCATACACCAATCTCGCTTTTCCGCTGACCTTGCCCAAAGGCGACGGCACGGTCGTGGGCTTCGAGGAACGGGGACGTGCAAGAATGGACGGAAGCGGCAGCTACAAAGGCAAGGCCGAGGGCAGCAATTCGAGCGAGGGGCTGTGGATTGCCAGCCCTGCCCAAACCCCACTTGCGGAAGCTAAGCGTATCTATTGGTTCGAGAGTGCCTACGACGCGATGGCTTATTACCAGCTTAACCAGAAATGGGACAAGGAACTGCGAAAGGGAGTGTTCGTTTCTACCGGCGGGGCACCGAGCCAACAGCAGTTCAAAGCCATGATAAAGGCCACTCCACGCGCTTACCACCATCTCTGCTTCGACCAGGACCGTGCCGGACAGATCTTCGCCATCAACTTCGCGCTCACCCAGGCGGGCAAGACATTCACCAGCAACGTGACGAAAGACGACAAACTGCTGGTCCGTATCAGTGGCGAGGAGAACCAGAACTACGAAATAAAACTCGAACCCTTCGACTTTCACAGGATAATCGGCACGCTTTTACGTCCCAAAGAAATCTATCGGGAAGATGGTACGCTCGACTATCGGACAATCGGCGACGGATATTTGCAGGAGATGAGCATGGTGTGCCAAGACGAGTACGAGATAGCCCTTGCCGAGGGTTCGGCCAGTGAGGAAACACTGGAGGGCATGAGACAAAATATCATGGCCATAGAGGATGCGATCCGTAATCTTCCCGCTCCCGGCGAGGACAGCACCGACCTTATTGTGTACGAGCCCGCTGAAAAAGGCTATAAGGACTGGAACGAACAGCTCTTGGCAAAGATCAGGCTGCAAGAATCAGTTCACGAAGAGCCGGCCAGAAGAGAAGAACCCGAACAGGAACGGCAAGCACGTTTCCACCGATGACAACGCAGTACCCCCTACATGAAACAACAAAAGAAAAGAGAAGACAATGAATGACAAGAAATTGACACATAATGATTTTTTGCAAAGACTCGATATCCGGGATGTACTGCTTGATGCCGGGTATCGCCAGAACCGACGCTTCGGACTACGCCTCTCCTCGTTTATCCGCACGGACAGTGAGGAAAAGCGTATCCGGGGTGACAAGTTCGTCATAACGCAACAGGGAAAATGCTGTTGCCAACCACCCCGGCAGAAGGAATACAACGTCGTTTCGTTCATCAAGGAGCACCCGGCGTTATTCGCGGAATATTATGAGGGAATAGACCTGAACCGGCTGGTAAACCTCGTGTGCAGCCGCCTGCTGAACATCCCCTTCGAAGAATACGAGGTGCAAACCGTACCGGTCAAGCAAGACCTACGACCATTCGATATAACAGACTACGACCTGCACAGATTCAACCCTCAAGACCATGAGATGCAGGAGATATTCTATCCCTATTTCAAGAACCGGGGTATCGACCTCAGCACGCAGAATGCTTTCCACCGTCATTTCTGCCTGGCAACAAAACACGGCGCAGACGGTGCGGCATACACCTGTCTCGCTTTTCCACTGACCTTGCCCAAAGAGGGCGGTACGGTCGTGGGTTTCGAGGAACGGGAACGTATGAGAATGGACGGATGCGATAGCTATAAAGGCAAGAGCGAGGAAAGCAATGAGAGCGAAGGGTTGTGGATTGCAAGTCCTGCCGGAACACCTCTTGCCGAGGCCAAACATATCTACTGGTTCGGGAGTACCTATGACGCGATGGCCTATTACCAACTCCATCAGGCGAAGAACAAGGATTTGAGAAAGGCGGTCTTTATCTCAACGGGCGGCAAGCCTATCGGGAAACAGATGAGAGAGATACTTGATCTTACCATCCCTGCCCGGCAACATATCTGTTTCGATAATACCCGGAAAGGGTCGAATCTCACATGGGATTTGCAAAAGGAGATATGCCGCTCAGTACGTTTTGCCATAGAGGAAACGCCGGAGAGGAAACCCTATCTCGATTCCATACCGGACGGCGGGGATTTGACAGACGGAGAATTTTACCTATTGCCCAAGGGTGGTTTGCAAGAAATCTGCATACGGTTCGACGCCGAATCGGAAGAAGCGGAGTCGATGCGTTCGAGCGGGTTGTGTGCCCCGGAAGACGTGCAGGACCAGATAGATACCACGAACAAGTGCTACCGGGAATATCGAGAGAAACTACGGGAGTTCCTTGGTATTGACAGGGAGCATGATGTCTCCATTACCTGGGAAAGTCCGGATTATCGCCATACGAGCTGGAACGAACAGCTTTTGGCTGAACAGAAACGTGAAGAGACTGTCGGGCAGGAGTCGGAAAAAGAAGAAAACGCCGGGCAGGAACGACAGATACACTTTCGCCGATGACCATGCCATATACCATACAAGATGTCCGGAACATTATCCTGCGCCCGCACGCCGGGCAATTCGTCATCGACGAACTGCCATTGATATTCATGTGCATGGCGGGACTGGTGTACGGCGGCATGGAAGGTATGCCGCTTGGCGGTATGGCGACGGTCATTGCCTTGTTTCTGTTCCTCGTGCTGCTGTATCGTTTCATTTGCCTGCGCCGGATATGTTACCGGGTCGGCAACGAACAGCTTGTCTGCGAGCGGGGACTTTTCTGCCGCAGGGTGGACTACATGGAACTGTACCGTATCGTGGACTTTCAGGAACACCAGAGCCTCCTGCAACAGCTTTGCGGTCTGAAAACGGTCGTTATCCTTTCGACGGACCGGAACAGCCCGAAGCTCGACCTTATCGGTATCCGGCGCGGAAACGACATCGTGGCGATTATCCGTGAACGTGTGGAAATCAATAAACGAAAAAAGGGAATCTATGAGATTACGAATCATTAGCATATGGGTGGTCTTTGTGCTTGCCGGTCTGCTTCCGCAATTGGCCAAGGCGCAGGTTGCCGCTTCGAACCCGTTGGAATGGGCAGCCTTGGCCGAGGGAAACGAACTGATAAACGGCCAGATAGACAAACAAATCAAAGGGCAGACACAGACCGCCCTGATGCAGAACAGTATCGCAGCGGAGTTCAACCGCATACATGAGTGGGAAAAGCAGTACAACAGTTACCTCAAGACGGCGAACGGTTATGCTTCGTCGCTGAAAGCCTGTACCCACCTCTATAACGACGGCGTGCGGATTTTCCTCACGCTGGGAAAACTGGGCAAAGCCATCGGGGACAACCCGCAGGGCATCGTCGCCAGCATGAACATGAACAACCTCTATATCGAGACGGCGACGGAGCTGGTTTCCGTGTTCACGTTGCTGAACGACGCCGTGGCCAAAGGCGGCACGGAAAACATGCTCACGGGGGCGGAACGGAGCAAAACCCTGTGGGCTTTGAACGACCAGCTCGCGGCATTCAGCCGGAAACTGCATCTGCTCTATTTGAGCCTGCGCTATTATACCCTGAACGACGTGTGGAACAACATAACGGCGGGTATGATAGACCGCAGCAACGGCGAGGTGGCCCGTCTGGCCATGTCCCGCTGGCGCAGGGCGGCAGCCATCGCCCGTTGAAAAAAGGATAATAAAAAACGAAGAACGATGAAGCGGATAATCTCGATATGGATTCTGTTGCTGTGCGCCGGTATCTCGAAGGTACAGGCGCAGAACGATGCGACCCTTGCGGGAATGATTCTGGTTTATACCAACAAGGCCGAGAAGGAACTGAAAAACCAAGAGAAGGTCATGCTGATGCAAACTACAGGGCATGTGTGGACGAAGGAAGAAGTGGAAGGCACGACGGACTTGCAACGGGAGTTCAACAATTACCTGAACTCGTTCCGCTCGATTGTCTGCTATGCGGCTCAGATTTACGGTTTTTACCATGAAATATCGCAGCTTACAGACAACATGGGCGACTTCACCAAACAATTGAGCAGACATTCGACGGGTGCATTGGCCGTCGCCCTCTCCACGCGGCGCAACCAGATTTACCGGGAGATGATATTGAACAGCGTGGAAATCGTGAACGATATACGCACGGCCTGCCTCTCGGACAACAAGATGACGGAAAGGGAACGTATGGAGATCGTGTTCGGCATACGTCCGAAACTCCGGTCGATGAACCGGACGCTGCAGCGACTGACCAAGGCAGTGAAATACACCACGATGGGCGACATCTGGCGGGAAATCGACGAGGGCGCACGCCCTGTCGCGGACAAGTACGACATCGTGAAAGCCGCCCAAAGACGCTGGCGGCAAATTGGAAGAAATGTAAGACCCTAAAAAAAAGAATAAAAATATGGGAGCTTGGGATACGATATTGAAATACGGCGGAAAGGCCATGAAAGGCATGGGCAAGGCCGCCAATGCGACGGGGAAAAGTGCCGGTCATGCGGTACTGCATCCCTCGCAGACCCTTCGGGGAGCCGGGCAGGCGGTCAAAACGGCTACCGCCGGAGCTGCCGTCGGTTATGTGGGTTGGGAAAAACTGACCACCGACAAAAGTGTCGCACGGATCGTCAGTGAGGCCGTAGTCGGCAAATCCGCCACGGATGCCCTTGCAGGTACGACCGAAGACATGAAGGAACTGAAAGACAAAGCCGGAGAGACGGTCTCTGCCATAGGTGAGGCTGTGGGAGGCGCGGACTCGAAACTGAACGGGGTATCGAACTTCCTGCGGGAAGCCTCCGGCGGTGGGTTGTTCAACATGCTCAGCGGCTTTTTGCGAAACCTCGGAGGGGGCAATGTGTCGGGATTGAACATTGCAGGACTTATCGCAGCAGCGTACCTCGTGTTCGGACGTTTCGGCTGGCTGGGTAAAATCGCCGGTCTGTTTCTGGGCATGATGCTTATCGGCAACAATGCGGGCGTTGTCCGCACGGTTCCCTCGGAAACGGTATCGAGGACACAGACGCCGACACTCTCTCCGGAGGAACAAACGCAAAGCGGAGGAATGAGAAGATAGAAACACGAAAATATATATCACAATGAAATATACGGAAGAAATGATTCTGCACTCCGACAGCGGCTATTGTATGCCGTTCGAGGAGCCGCAGGGGAAAGATGTGGAGATGTCGCTCGGCTACGGCGAACAGGTACACCCGGCAACGGGAGAAAAGTTCTTTCATCACGGAATAGACTTCAACGTGAGGTGTTACATGCTGTCAGCCGTGGCCAGCGGCATCGTGTCAGGTGTGGGCAACGACCCGGTACATGGCATTTGCCAGACGGTCCGTTACGGCGGGTACGAGGTGACATACGGTCATCTGTCGAATGTATTCGCCCAATTCGGACAGCGGGTGAAAGCCGGACAAACGGTGGCTTTGAGCGGCGAACTGCTGCATATAGAAGTCAAATTCAAGGGCGAGGAACTGAACCCAATAGAGTTCCTGACCATGTTGTACGGCAACATCAAGGCTTTGCAGGAAGCCGACGGCAATGGTGCGGCGTCTTTTTACGATGCGGAAACAAGAGTAAAAAACGACTACGAGAAGGATCAAAGGGAAATAGAAGAGCTGATGCTCCGCTTTCTGCCACTTTACATGGAGGATTTACAGCGGGGAGCGTACACGGTGCCCGCACATACGGAGCAGTCGCTGCGCCACATCTTTACAATGGGAGCTGCGAAGGAGTATTTCTATGAGAAGATGCCGAGCATGTACAACCCGCTGGGACTGGGGCGCAAAGCCATGCCGCTGGCCTGCAAGGTACAGAACCTGCTGATAGCGGATTTCCTGAACTACCTTGCCCTGCGGCATGATGTGTACCTTTCCGCAACAGGCGGCGAGGTAAAAAAAAACTTCATGACGAAGCCGTAGCGGGCAGCGGACTCATTGATCTGTTGGCGGAACTGGACATCGACATCCAGAGCTTCGACATACCGAGAATCGTCTCCGTCTATCCCGACCGTGCCGGAGTCCGCTGGTGGACGAAGGCATGGTTCAACAACCGGGAGGAAGGGGAAGCCTCGGTAGAAATCGAGCGGGAACAGGCGATACGTTTCATTCACGACAATATCGAAAAGGACACGTGGCTCGAAGAGTTTTTCCCCAAGCAAATGGAGGTGTACCATAACGCTATCGAGCAGACGAAGGAACAACTGTTGAAACAAATAAACATGATATAGAAAGACATTGATTATATGGACGGAATCAAACATAGCAGAAGGTTTGCGGAGTTGGAGGCCCTGATGGGCAGTTATTTCCGCCATCATCTTGTCCCCGTCATGACGCAGACGCAATCCTACCTGACCGAAAAACAGGGCGAGGAAATGAAAGCGTATTCGACCTCCCTGGGCGGCATACTCGGCATGATGGCGTCAGCGGGGCAACCGCTCGCCGACCCGTACCAGACTCTCAAGGTTACGGGAGAGTGGAACTCCAAGACGACCGAGGACTACATCGGGATGTGCAAGGACAGGATTCTCTCGTCGGAGGAGATGCAGCACGACCTCGCCTACATGGCCGGACAGTGGCGCGATGTCGTTGTGAAGGAAGTCGGACGCGAGCGTTACGATAAACTGTCGCAGGAATTGGGCTGCGACCTCGCCTATGCCTTCGTGGACTATCGTGTAGAGCAACTGATGATAGACCAACTGGTCAAGGAACGTATGCCCAAATCCTCGGCGGACTACATCATCCGTAAGGCGGCAGAATCGAGCCTGCTGGGATTGCCACAGGCTTTGGGGCGCTCGCCGCTGGCCGAAGAGATAGAAAAACGCGGAGAGGTTGCCTACCGGCCGAGCAAGTTGGAGAAAGGTGCGGGCTGGGTGTTGGGGGCTTCGGCCGATACGGTCATGTTGGGCGGTACGGGTTCGTGGACGGCCGTTGCACGGTTCATCGGTGCGGATACGGCAATCTCAGCCGTTGCCGACCATTTCGGGAAGGAGGAAACGCAGCCGCTCTCTGCAGAGGAGTGTATCAGCAAGGGCGTGTTCGGCAGCGACAGCAACGTGTTCGACAGCTTCCGCAAAGAGGCGGCAAGCATACCGGGCAAAGAAAACACGGCTCTTGCCGCAGCCAACGGAAAGTTGCAAAAGAAGATACCGATTGTAACATTCGATTTTATGGACTGGTGGAAAACAGACAATAGAAATATGCCGTGGCGGGAAGAAACCGCCGAGGAGGAACGGAAACGGGTGGAACGGTATAAAGACGTGCCGATGGTTGTCGCTCCCGGACAAGAGGAAGCCTACCTGCAAGATATGGAAAGACGGAAAGCCGAAACGGAGGAACAGACGGAATCGAAACCCAAACAAAGGGAAAAAGAGGAAAAGGAAGTGTCGACTTCCGCCGTCTCTGCGGGGGAAGGGATGCGGCAGGAACAGGCAGGTCAGGGAACACAGACCATACAGACCAACGAGAACGGCTGGGACGAGCTGGTCCGCTCGCTCGGACTGGACGGCATAGGCGATGTCGCGGGTAATCTGGGCTATATACTGGCCATGCTGCCCGACATCCTGCTGGGCGTGTTTACAGGTAGGACACAATCGCTGGGCCTGAAAGACAACCTGCTGCCGATAGCGAGTATAGTGGCAGGTATGTTCGTCAAGAATCCGATGTTGAAGATGCTGCTTATCGGCTTGGGTGGCGCGAACCTGCTGAACAAGGCGGGACACGAGGTGCTGGGAAAAGAACGGACGGAGGGAAACAGAAATGCAGCCACGACCGGTAGAGAGGTACAGTACAGACGCTATCCCGACGAGCCGCTGAATCCGCGTATCGTGAACCCGGCACTACAAGGCTGCACGCTGGTTGCCACGATAGACCGTGTGCCCTGTACGGTGCAGCTCACCCCCGCTATGGCCGACGCTTACCGTGCAGGAGCCTTGCCGCTGAACACGCTGGCCAATGCCGTGCTCGCCCAAAGCGACAAGCTCCGCCAGATGGCTTCGCAGAACTATGACAACGGACAGCAGGAAACCATCGTGCGGACACGGGGCATTCAATAATCCTGTAACCGAAAAAATATGGGAATATGAAAGAAAAATCGCAAATAGAAAAGAATGCCGAGGAGCGTCAGATAGAGCTGCTCTCCACGGCTTTGAACGAAGCGTCGAATGCCGGGGGACACTGGCTCAACGCTACGGGCAAGGGCTTTCCGAAATTTTATCCGAAAGGTGTTGCCGTCAGCCCGTTCAACGGCCTGTTCATGGCCTTGCATTCGGACCGGAACGGGTGCAAGACCAACCTGTTCACCCTTTACAGCGATGCCAAGGCACGCGGCACATCGGTACGCGAGCACGAGCAAGGCGTTCCGTTCCTGTTCTACAACTGGAACAAGTACGTCCACCGCAACAATCCGGAGGACATCATCAGCCGGGACGCTTATCTGAAACTGGACGAGGAGGTGCAGAAACAGTACAAGGGCATACATAACAGGGAGATCCGCACACTTTTCAACATCGACCAGACGACACTGCCCTACGTGGATAAGGAGACTTACGATGCGGTATTGCAGAAAGACGGTAGTGCCGTGGAGCGTGGCTACTCCGAAACCGATGAACGGAGACTGCATATCCGCTTCAACGACTTCCTGCTGAAAATGCGGGACAATCTCGTGCCCGTGCGTTCGGACGGCAGCGGAATGCCCCATTACGAGACGGACCGCGATGCGGTCTATATGCCGCGCCAACGGAACTTCGAGCATTATAACGACTACGTTCAGGAAGCCTTGCGGCAAATCGTGAGCGCCACGGGGCACCAACAACGGCTGGCCCGTGAAGGCATGGTGATGAAAAACGGCATGGGTCCTTCGGAAGATGCCCTCAAACAGGAACGGCTGATCGTGGAGGTGGCTTCGGGCATCAAAATGCTGGAACTGGGACTGCCTGCCCGTCTGTCCGACAAAAGCCTTGAATTGGTAGACTACTGGAACCGGGAACTTAAAGAGAACCCCAACCTGATGGATGCCCTCGAAAGCGACGTGAACAACGCCCTCGAAGTAATCCACAAGGCGGAACGGGGCGAGAAAATCGAATATGCCACGATGCGTAACCGCCGGCAGACTTCGGATATGCAGGAGCAGTTACCCAAGCATTTCTACGTGGCCGATGAAATCCGGAAACACCCGAACAAGGAGGACAAGACCATTGTCATCGTCATCGATCCGTCCTCGAAATCGGCGGATGTGATACTCCCTGCCGGTGCGTCGCCGGAGGTGGACAACGAAGTGCCGGGCATGAACAAGGCCCGTATCGGCAGGGCTTTGCGAAGGGAAGGTATTGAAAACGTGCGTTTCTTCAATCCCGACGGCGCATGGGGGTACAGGCCCGATGATGCCTATTTCGCCAAGAAACAGGTATCACTGGCCCGACTGAAGAACTGGGCACTGGAGATGCTTTCCACACTGGACGTGACGCCTGCGGTCAAACGGGCGGACGAAATCGGTTTCGACCAGATACAGATGATCCAGGACGACAAGAACCGCTGGGCGCTGTATCTGAAGCCCGAACATCAGAACGGGTACAGTATCTATCCAGACAAGGAGGACGTGAACCGTTTTTTCTCCACGCTCAAACAGGCGATGGACAACATCGACAAGGTACGCATGGAACTGGCGCACAAGTATTATGTACTGGCGGAAACACAGCCAGACCTGAAAGTGGACCTGTTCAGCAGCGGGGCGCAGGACATCGACCTGAACCGGATTCAGCGTGTGTCCGTATTCAAGACCAAACAAGAAGGAACTCTGTGCGTGGCGACCATCGACGGGAAGAAACTGCAGCCCCGGAGCGTCACGCGGCAACAGTGGCAGCGCATGTGGCTGGCTGAGGACCGTGCAGAATATAAACGCCATCTGGCGGCCACGCTTTTTGCCGATGTGCTGCGTAAAGGACAGACGCAGGAAGAGACTGCCGGAAAGAAACAAGGAGAAGAGGATACCCTACAGCAGGATAAGGACAAGCACCCCAAGCAAGCCAATGAGGAATCCCCCAAAACTGCTTCATCCTTGAAAGAGTTGCCCATAAAAGATATACCGGAACAACTGTATGACAAATACAAGAAAATCAAAGAGGAACAACCGGAAGCGGTCGTCCTTTTCAAACATGAGAACAAGTATTACGCTTCCATGTATGATGCGGAGACCATAGCGAACGAGCTGGACATGCCTCCGGCCAAAGAACGCATTCCGTATGATGCGGACAAAATCATATTGGTATTTGAACACAGCAATGAGGAAACAAGGCAGCAAATCCATGCGCTGCGGGCATACGTGATGGATTGTGACGGTATGTCCAAGGCGCAGCAAAACGAGCCTGCAGAGGCAACTGACGAACAGAACGAGAACGAACAACGTCCAACCATGAGGAGGTAAAGATATGGCAAACAAGAATCAAGAATATACGGAACAATACGCAGATTATGCGATGGCACAGATGCGGAGGTACGGCATTCCGGCCTCCGTGACGCTGGCACAGGGCATACTGGAAAGTTCCAACGGGCAGAGCCGTTTGGCCGTGAATGAGAACAACCATTTCGGCATCAAGGCCACGCCCGAATGGATTGCCGAAGGTGGCCGGTACGGTCTGTATTCCGATGACAAGCCGAACGAGAAGTTTTGCAGCTACGACAGCGTGGGCGATTCGTATGAGCACCACTCACGCTTCCTGAAAGAGAACAGCCGCTATGCCCGCTGTTTCTCGCTCTCGCCCGATGACTACAAGGGCTGGACACAGGGCCTCGAAAAGGCGGGCTATGCCACGGGCGGGCATTATGCCGACAGCCTGCAACGTATCATCGAACAGAACGGGCTGCAAAAGTACGACCGGCAGGTCATGCAGGAAATGGAGACGCAGGGAAAGCGGTTCGGCGTGGAAGAGAACCCGCTCCGTGAGGTCGGAAATACAGTGGACTATTCGTTTCCGGTGGAGCGGAAAGAGTTTCTTTTCGTCACCTCGCCATTCGGTATGCGGCAAGATCCGGCAGACGGCAAGGAACGTATGCACACGGGTATCGACATCCGGTGCGACGGCGATACGGTCCTGGCCACGGAAAAAGACGGCAAGGTCGTCGCTGTCAAAGACAAAGGCCATGCACCCGGTAACAAATCGCTGACCGTGGAATACACCCGTCCGGACGGCAGCAAGGTACAGTGTACCTACATGCACCTCGGCGAAGTTTCCGTAAAGGCAGGCGATACGGTACAGGCAGGCCAGAAGCTCGGCCGTTCCGGTAACACGGGGACACGGACGACCGGGAAGCACCTGCACTTCGGTGTCCGGCAGATTTATGCGGACGGCACGCAGCGGGACGTCGATCCGGCAGCGTATCTGGCTGAAATCGCACAAAAGGGCCACATCAAACAGCAGGTACTACATAACGGCAACGACCTGCTCGCCCGATATAAGGGAACAGAAGAGAATGCCACCGGCAAAAGCCTTTCGCCCGATGCGTGGATGAAAAAACTGCTCTCCTCGGAGGATAGCGGCGTGGGATTGTCGGGGTGCAGTGATCCTGTCGTGGAAATGGCCATGACCGCCTTTACCTCCCTGATGTTACTGGCGACGCAAATCGACAGCAAGAACAAGGAGGAACAAAAGGCAGCCATTTCCGAGGCGATGGACAGCCGGCGTATCGACCTCAAAGCGTTGCTGCCGGGCATGAAAAACTGTGACCTCACAGTCGGGGAAAACGGGCGAGCTGTCCTGCAGGCGGACAACGGCAGCGTTCAGGTATCACGGGAACTGGCCTCTGCCGAGTTAAGCCGCCTGTCGGTGACGCTGAACGACAGTTCTCTTTCGGAGGAAGCCAAACGGCTGCGTGTGACCGGCGTGCTGAACACGGTCATCCTCTCGGAGGCGGCGTCGCAGAACTTTGAACGGGGAATGTCCGAACAACGGGCACAATCGGAAAACCTGAAAAGATAATCCCAAAAAGTCATGATAAAACGCGTGATGATACGACTTTGCGGGTACTTGTCCGGGGTGTCCGTCTGCGCCCTGCATATCCTGTTCTGTTCCCGGCTATTCGGTTGGGTAGCAACACTCGTTATCGTGGGCGTCCAACTGGGTATTGCCGGCTGGATTGTCTACATGAGAATACGTGCTCCCGATTAGGAAACGCTTTCAACCTGTTCAACTTCAAGACACCCCGCTTTGTCCGGTGGACTATGTATCACTAAAAGACAAAATAAAATGATTAAATGCAATATTACGGCGTGCGGCACCATCGGCCGCGACGCTTCGATGCGCACGACCAAAGAAGAGAAAACATTCCTGACCTTTCCGCTCCGCGTCGTGCTCCAAGGCAAGGACGGTCGGAACGAAACGGTCGAGATCAGTGTCAGCAAGGAGGGCGGTCAGAAGAAGGTATCCGGCTATCGAAACGGATTGCGTGTCGAGGTTGCGGGGACGCTGTTCCTGAAACGCCGGGGCGAAAAGCTCTATTTCAACCTCTTTGCCGACCGTATCGGCCCGGCGGCGGACATCGCGGATTCCATCAAGGGCGAACTGTCGTTCCGGGGCAAGGTGGGCAAGAACATCGAGGAACGGAAGGACAAAAAGGATAAGTCCTACACGATGTTCTCTGCATTCAGCACCGAAAAGGTCGATGAGAATTTCGAGTACCAGTGGGTGCGTTTCTTCTGCTTCGACAGGCAACGTGAAGAGTGGCTGCAACCGGGCGTCAAGGTAGAAGCCAAGGGCGAAATGACGGTCTCGGTACATAACGGGAAGCCGGACATCTCCTGCCGGGTGGAAGAACTGGCGCAATATATTCCCGAATCGGATAACTTCAATCAGTAGCAGTCATGGCCGGTTATAGAAAGCGAAATACGGAGGGGCCGAGTAGCGAGGACAAGGCGCTGGACCTCTTTGCCGAGATGATGATCGAGAAAATCGAAAGCATCCACAAGGACTGGCATAAGCCGTGGTTTACCGAGGGGGCACTGCAATGGCCGCGTAACCTTTCCGGGCGGGAGTACAACGGTATGAACGCCCTTATGTTACTGTTGCATTGTGAGAATGAGGGGTACAAGATTCCGCGCTTCTGCACCTTTGACTGCGTGCAGCGGCTCAACAAGCCCGGCAAGGACGGGCAGGAATTACCCCGTGTATCTGTACTGCGCGGCGAGAAATCGTTTCCCGTCATGCTGACCACATTCACCTGCATACATAAGGAAACAAAGGAGAAAATCAAGTACGACGACTACAAGAAACTCTCCGACGAAGAGAAGGCGCAATACAATGTCTATCCGAAAATGCAGGTGTTCCGGGTGTTCAATGTCGCCCAGACCAACCTGCAGGAGGCTCGACCGGAGTTATGGGAGCAGTTGGAAAGAGAGAACGGGAAAAGGGTCGAAAACGGCGAACATTTCAGTTTTGGGCCTGTCGATGCGATGATAAAGGACAACCTTTGGATTTGTCCCATCAAACCGACGCACCAAAACGAAGCATACTACTCAATCACAAAGAACGAGATTGTCGTACCCGAAAAGGAGCAGTTCAGAGACGGGGAATCTTTCTACGGAACGCTGTTCCATGAGATGGTCCATTCCACGGGTGCCGAAGGTGTGCTTGACCGACTCCAACCTACCTCTTTCGGTTCGAAAGAGTATGCCCGCGAGGAACTGGTGGCCGAACTGGGCAGCGCGTTGGTCGCACAACGCTACGGCATGACCAAGCATATAAAGGAAGACAGTTGCGCATACCTCAAAGGGTGGCTCGATGAGTTGAAAGAATCCCCACAGTTTATCAAGACAACGCTTCTGGACGTGAAAAGAGCTTCGTCAATCGTTACTCAAAAGGTGGATAAGATTGCGCAGGAGTTGGAACAAAATGTTACCGAAGAGCAAGAGGACAAACGCTCTGCCAAGGAACGTATTTTTTATGCTTCGGTGGCCTATCTCCAAACCGCTGACGACACGAAGCAACTGGACGAATTGAAGGACAAAGGCGACTACAAGGGTCTGCTTGCGCTCGCCAAGGAGTATTACGACGGCAACGGCATGGACGAGCAGCATACATACGCTTCTCCCCTCCAGAACCGGGGCGATGACCTGCTGATTGAAGATAAGGACTTTGCCGTGGTGTACAACGGAAGTGTCGGAGGCACATACGACATCATGCTGAAATACACGGAACAGGAGGTGCGGGACCATATCACACGTTACGGCACAGACCGTGCCAGCGATGATGTGAAAGAGGTGGCCAAAGATATGGCGGCGGAACAGTTTGCTGAACTGACACATCAGAGAATGCCGGTATTCGAAATGCCAAACGGAGATATTCTGTATGCAAGGTACAACAGGGACAAGGATACGCTGGACGTGGGTACGGCCACCAATGCAGGGATGGCCGTACAACATCATTACCCTTATGACCACAACATGACGCTGGAGGCCAACCTGCAAGCCGTGAACGAGAAGCTGAACGAGCTTGAAGAATACAGGGAGGAGCTACAAGAGGCGGAATATGGCGGCGGTCTGCGTCGGTAACGGCAGCGTAATATGAAGAATGTGGAGCGATTTCATACTGAAGGCGCTCCACATCCTTATAGTCCCTACCGGTTTTCATTCCGCTACAGACTATATGTTATCATTACGACAGCAGTTTGTCAATCATTGACTGTAACTGCAGCATATCGCAATATTGATTGTTTCCGCCGGTATAATCCTTTGCGTGCCGGGCAGTCCGTATCATGAACGAACCGAGTTCTATCTTTATCCCATCATCCATCCGCACATCCGCAGAATGGTTTATATATACAAACTTACCATTACGTTCAATAAAGCAACTTGTATAATAATGCCCCTTATTCTCGGATACGACCGCCGCATCCACGGCTTCTGCATATTTGGATATTTCACGTAGCAATGCCGTTTGGAAATTACTGTATTCCTTTGAAACATAAGTTTCTGCGTCTGCAAGGACAGAAGATTGCCATTGGGTATAAAAAGTCTGTGTCATATTCTTTCAATTCTAATTCTGTAAATAAATTAGGCACATAGCAATAAAAGTATTGAATTTATAGTATTCAATTAACATTTAAGCAATTACCATGATGTTTTCAGAGACCAAAATTACGGAGATTTATTGTATGACAGATGATTTTTGCAAAGAAATTGCTCAATTTCAGGAAAAATATATGGTTGAAGATAAAGATATTGAATATTCCATGCCCCACTTCCTTTAATATAACTTTATTTCCAACTCCCTTTCTACCATAACAGCATACTGTTTTTGAAAGAAGCCCGCCATTGATGTATGTTTTTCAAAGACGGGCAACTGGCTATATTTTGAATTATACTCACGTTAAATAGCTTTCCCAATTCTCTTTGTCGATAGTTAATTTGTTCATTTCCCAATCGTATTCCACTTCCGGTATATCGGAATAAGGGAAGTGCACGGTATAGCCTATCTGTCCGTAGGAGCAATGCAGCGGTACAACGCAAATTTCCTGACCGCAATAAGACTGTGGCGTACAGTATTTCTTCCAATCAAAACGGCCTGCAACTATATTGCAGCAGAGCAGTTTTAGAGCCATTATGCCTTTCCAACTCTGAAAATCTTTCTTGTAACTTGCTCTTTTCATAATGAATACCATTTAATGAGCCATGTTGTAGTAAATTTCGGGTTCGCTCGATACGTTGTAAATCTGACTCCCGCAACGTACCAATAGGGCGTTTTTTCCGTAGTAAAGCTGCTTCATGCCGGTTATGTTCCCCGTGCGGTGAAAGTTTGGGAAACGGCTTATTCCTGCCTTTTCGGCGTCTCGTGTGTAGAGGGTTTTCGTTCTCATTGCATGGTTGTTTTTAATGTTTCATAAAGTTTTTCTATCATGGCTTCCGCCTGCTCCATATCGCTCACGATGTCTTTGATTCGGTAAGGTGCGCCGTTCTTGCCATGCCCGTCCGTACCAATCCACAGGTAGGCTTCATAGTCGGGGTCGAAGTCTTCGTAATATGTTTCAACTTCCTGTAACAAGCTGTCGGTGTCATTGCCTTTCATCTCAACCGAGAAACTGAAATCCTGCCCGTGAGGTGTGTATTGCTGAAAATCGAACACCACGAGGTTCGGTTTGTCGGTATCGGTTTTAACTTGCCAGCCTAATTGTTCAGCTATGGCGATAATCTGTTCTATTGCTGTCATTGTTCTGTTTTTTTATTTCCCTTTTCTTGAAGCCTTCCGACTTCGCCCAAAGGGTTGATTTTTACGTGCAATTCCCAACGGCGAAAGCAAGAACAGCAGGCAAGGAACGGAGGTTAAAATTTTATGAAATGCCGCAATCTGCGATTGCGGAAAGTTTGCGTCAAATTTTATCCGGAGTAGCGAAGCGGTACTTGACACGCTGTTCGTTCGCCGTACCTTTGCTGCGTAAAAACAGGCCGTGGCGATAGTGGAGATTCCATGAAATGATACGCCCAAGCATACAAAGGGAATGGAGGCAAAGATCTCCGGCCGTTACAACAGGAAACGACGGCAGTATGTGTCTGGGGTATAAAGGGCAAAAAAAACGTCGAACGATTGTCCATCGGACAAAATGTAAGGGAATGGAAAAAGAATTGTCTGTATAACAGAATGTTCGACATGGCCTTTATCGGGAATATGAACAACCACCTGTCCCGATTGGCAGGTGGTTGCCCGATATAACTTCCGCAGCCGGTATCAGGCGGCCATGCGCTTTCGGATAAGGGCGATGTTCTTATGCACGAGGTTCATAATCCGCTTGTGATATTTCGTATTTTTATTACACAGTCCTCTCGACTGCAGCACCTTGAATGTTTCGAGGCTCAATTCTACGGTCTCGACCCTCTTGTCCTCTATCCGTGCGGAGAATACCAGCGTATCCGGTTTGAGGTAATATTCGCACTGTCCCACGCAGTGGTGCAACGCATTACCCTCGTCGTAGTAGGCTTCCACGCTATCCAGTACACGGACGACTATCGTTCCGTCCGTGAACTCCAGACCGAAGAACTTGCCTTTCAACTCCCTAAAACGTGCCTCGTTTTCCCTCGCCCGTTTCATCTGCTCCTTGCGTTTTTCCTGCTCTTGGAGAATACGCACCTTGTTCTGATACTTGTCATGCTCGGCTTTCAAATCGGCGGGGCAAACATAGTGGGCGTTGTGCAAGTCCTTGCCGCATCTGTCGAGCATACGGAGATAATCCACCCATATTCCAATGTCCGTTATCCGATACTTCTGGCGTAACACGATTTTGTAGGACGGCCAACAGAAATCCAAATCCTGCGGGTGGTCGATGAAGTGCTTGAGGTCTCGTTTGCGTCCACTTTTAAGTATTGTCTCCACTCGGCTGTCCGATAGCAGGGCTTTCATCAGCTTTTGCGGGGCGATGTCGGCAAACGACCCTTTCAGCCCGTTGCGCCGTAACTTCGGGATAACCGTGTAGCCCGGACAGACATAACAGTCGGCTATGCGTTGGTACACGTAATTGTCGTTCCGCAGTTCCAATCCCGACCCGTACAGAAAGCTGTCCAAATAACACCCCATTGTCCGTTGCAAGGCTGTCAAAGCGGTTTTCCCGTTCTCGTCCAACCAGTATCTCGCCACTTCGCACACGTCTGTCCATGCGTTCTTGCCTTTGCGGTAACAGACATTCATTCTGAAAATCCGCTGCACCTGAAATCCGTCCTGCGTGGTGATGACAGAAAAATAGCTTTTCTCATCTGTCTTGCGGCAAAGCGTGTCTTTGAGCGTCAGTTTGGCGTGGCAGTTCGGGCAATGGCAACGCTTCGCCTTTGTCTCGTTCCACCTATGACCGCAATCGAGGCAGGTCGTTTGTCCGCTCGGTGTACGAAAAGCGTAATGTCCGACGGTATGCCGGAACGCCCATTCTGCCTGTTTCTCCGTGATAGGCAGCAACCGCCCGTTGGCGGCTACTACCTGATGCTGAAATTTTGTCCGTGCTTTCATGGTCAGAAATCGAAGAGTGAGAGTTCCGTTTGGGTATTCTGTACAGCTTTGGCGGTCGGCTTCGGCCTGCTGTGGCGTTGCTGTATCTTGCGCATTTCTTCCTCCTGATAGGCTTTCAGCGCGTCTTTTCGGGCTTGCGCCTTTTCTTCTTCGGTCAGCTCCACCTTGTGATTGACCACGACGCCACAACTGATAGGTTTGCCCACGTCGATGTTGTCCTCATCATAGTAATGAATGGCGAGCGACCACACCTCGTCGTCGGTCATTCCGCAACAGCCGCTTGCCTTGACTTGATTGAGAATGAATGTGATACAATCGTCCAAGTTTTTGTTTTCTTTGGCATAGGAGACGGCGAAAAGTTCGTCCGTCCGTGCCTTGCCGTCCAAGTATTCCTTGATAGTCCGTTTGAAATGTTCCGTACCTTTCATCGTTCAGCGTTTTGAGGTTAAAAATGATAGTCGATGACACCGCCGATGTAAAGCAGCGTACCGGGTTTAAATTCACATGCCTGCCGCAGGAACTCGTAGGATTGCTCGGCGTTGGATTGCAGCCCCTCCTCGTCCATGTAGAACCAGTAAGCGGTATCGAGCGGGTTTTTCAGGAACTTTTCGAGTTGATAGACCGGGCCAATCCAGTCCTGCACGCTTTCGGGGGTAAGGGCTTCCGCCCTGCTTCGAATGTCTGCGATGAAATCTTCTCTCCATCGTTCCGCACCGCCTTTGTAGCGTATGGTATCGTCGGAAACAAGCTCGAACATGCCTTTGGGCAGAATGTTGTTTACCAAGTTGTCGATATGGAACTGGCGTTCCTCATCGTCAATCTCCGCACAATAGTCGAAGAAACTATCGTCGCCCTGCGTGAGGGTGTCCTCGTTCAGGTAGTTGTCCTTGCTCACCCGTGTTTCGGTAATTTGAAAAATCTTGCTGTGCATAACTTTAAATTTTTAATTTGTTGAACTTGCTTTTTTCTTCTCCCTGCTTTCGGAGCCTTTCGGCTTCCTTGGCGGGAGAGATTTTACATGCAAGCCAGACAGCGGGGAAAGGACGGAAAGGCAAGCAAACGGCCGGAGAATTTCACGGAATACCCAACCCGTCGAGGTACGAGGCGGGGGCTGAAAGGCCATCTTCGATTTGCGGAAGGCTGCCGGGCAAATCCGCGAGCCGTTAGCATAGTGGTGCTTGACGCCGGACGACCGCTGTACCTTTGCATGAGAAAATCCAACCGGCGAGGAGGCAACGGGGGCGAGATCAGGGAAAGAATGGGATAACCGGAATAAAAGAGGAAGAAGCCCGATTGTATATAGAAGTGGGAATAACGGCTAAAAAAGAAAATCTGCCTGTGAGGGCGATTGACAAAAAAAGCCCCCTGAACCTTTTGACCGTCCAAGGGACTTCACGTGCCCGGCAAAGCGGAATTTTCGGAACGCGAGCCGGATTATAAGGTGGCTTTTAATCGTAATGCATAATTCAACAGATATTTTCCTGAATCGGAAAACTCTTTTTTATTTCCTGTATAGACATACCCGTGGCTCTCATAAAATTTTCTTGCTGCAAAATTTTCTTCCAACACCCACAGGTAAACCTCTTTTACATCGTGACTTTTTGCTGTTGTAAGGAAATGGCGCATAAGTTTTGTCCCAACACCTTCTCCTTGAAAGAACGGATCTACATACAACTCTTTCAATTCCCATATACTGTTTTTACAATCCAGTTTCATCATCCCCTTTACAATCCCGTCATCAAAAACATATATATCGTCCAAAGCTCCTATAACATCCTGATAATATAATGCAAGACGCAATACCGACATTTCATTAAAGGAAACATCATCGTTTTGAAAAATAGGGCGAAAGGCTTTTCTTTTAGAGAAAATCTGTATTTCCGCAAGTCTTGAAGCATCCTTTATCGTGGCAACTCTAATCATTTTTTTGTTTTTATAATTTTGTATTTACATATTATTTTCCCAAAAGTTTCTGTTCTTCACATACTATCCGGCACTGTTTCCAGTATGTTTTTTTCAGAAGCAAATATATAAAAATCAATTCCACAAGGTGCCATGAACGACTTTTTTTATTAAGATTCACAGGAATGTGATATAAAAGAGTTTAACTCCTCCGACGTTCCTTTGCAGCTGCATAGGGTGTCGTGTGTCTTGCCTTGATTTGTCGGGTAACGTCAGGAGCAAAAACGGGAAACGCTATCGGGAGGTAGAAAGGAATGGAAATGGGGTATAAGGGTTATAACAGGTGGACGTCCGCTTAAAAAGGAATTTCTTGTGACATGCCGGGTATGGCATATAACTGGAGAGACGACCTTGCGGAATAAAGCCCCCGAAACCGGCTTTGCAGGTTCGGAGGCTTGTGCCGCATGAGGCTATTTATCAGCGTTTGCCGTGCGCCTGTCCCAGAAGATAGTCTTGCAGGGATTGGTAGCGGTTTTGAATATTAGCGTTTTCATTGAAACCGTTCAGGCAATGAAGCAATGCTTTTTCGAGCGTGATGTATCGGCGGCTGAAAGTCTGTACGTTATCCAAGCAACAGGCTTCCAAAGCGTATTTGAACGGTGCAAAATTTTCAGGTTCTTTCCGAATCCGCACATGCCACAGGAAGAACAACTGAATCGTGAAACTGTCGGATTCACCTGCTTTCATCAAATGTTCTTCATCGAGCAACCGTCGGACAAGCTCCGGGGTAAGCTGGCAATCATTTTTCCGGTAATACATGCGTTTTGCCGTATTATAGGCTGCAAACTGTTCGATGTCCTGTGCCGTCAGCCTGTATACTTCCGAGTAAAATGCACGTACTTCTTTACCTGTAACAACGATTTTCTCGTCTCCGAACTCGTATTCATACGCTTTTTCATCGGAGATTTCCTCTTCTGTTAAGGTCTTGAACCCGTAACATTCCGTTACGATGAACGGTTCTTTTCCGAACTCCGCCAGAGATTCGAGGGCATGGAGGCTGTTGCAGGAGAAGAACATGTCGTTTCCAATACTTTCACCGCTTTCCAGCAGCCGGATTTTTACGTCTTCGGAATCGTTGGTGTACTTCCATACTATCCGACAACTTGCATAATGGGGCTTCCTGCCGTTCGCCTCGACAAATCCGGCAAATCCGCTCTTGATGGCGGCCTTTGTCTTCTCTACATCCGTCAGGACGCTTCGTGCCTTACAGGTTTCGCACCGGCCGAATTGCAAAGAATCGTCGGAAATTTCCGTTATCACTTTGGTGTTGGGGTTTACTGTGGCTTCGCATACTACCTGCGTACCGCCACATCGTGTACATATTATACTCATATCTTGTCAAGATTAAAAATTAATATATCTTTCTATCCGCTATATTGAACTTGTCGATAAGGTTCAGCCAATGGCTGCAATTCCTTTTCAACAAAACAATTTATCCAGATTCTGCTTAAAGCGTAGCATTAGGCGACACTTCCCATCGCATTTACGAACCGACCCCATATAGGCGCATTGACCGCTTGTTTCATCAAACAAAAAACATGACTGCCGGAATGCCTCAAAAATTCTTATCTTAACCTGTTCGTCCAGAACTTTCCCTTCCATAATTTGATTACCATTTGCGTGCATAATACATAAAAGTTAAATTAAACTCCGAGTTATTTATTTCCCTCCTCTCGGAAGCTTTTCAGCTTTCCTTGCCGGGAGAGATTTTACATGCAGATCAGACAGCGGGGAAAGGACGGGAAGGCAAGCAAACAGCCGGGGATTTCACGGAATACCCAACCCGACAGGCGCAGCAAGGAGGGAACTGAAAGGACATCTTCGATTTGGGAAGGCTGCCGGGCAAATCCACGAGCGGTTAGCATGGCGGTACTTGACACCGGACGACCGCTGTACCTTTGCATGGGAAAATCCAACCGGCGAGAAAGTGGCGGAAACGAGATAAGGGAAAGAAGGAGATACGATAGTGGAGTAAAAGGGGAAGAAGCCGGACTGTATAAAAAAGCCGGAACATTGGCTAAAAAAGGAGGTCGTTCCGTGGAAACGGCGTACAGAGAAAGTCCTCTCGAACTTTTACTGTCCGAGAGGGCTTATCGTCTACTCTATAAAATGGTAATGGGCATTTTGGCATTCTCCGTTCGATTGTGTCTTTTGCAAAACGTCATCGACGCTGGAATATCGGCTAAAACAGCCGTTATATATCTGCTTGCCGTCGAGCGTTATCCGTTGCAGGTAACAGCCGCATACTCCGTCACGGCTACGGTCAGCGACAAAATAGAACACGATACCGTTGCTGTACGACAATCGCAATTCCGTATAGTTTATCTCGGTTTTGGGCTGTTCGGTCGGCAGACGGGTATTGAAATAACCCGTAGCCAGCATGACCTGTCCGGCGAAACGCATGGCTTCTGCCCGATATTTTTTCATGGCCGAAGCCACGGGGCTTTCGTCCCGACCGTTTCCGACAAACGATGCGGGCAGGCTTCTGTTCCTGTAAGACAGTTTGAACATGCCGACCTCTTCCTGCACCACGGGCAGGCCGACAGCTTCGTACTCCTCTTTCGTCATTTCGATGAAACGTGTGCGTTCCTCGTCCAGATAGAGGCGGTAAGCGGGTTTCACCCGCTCCCGCTTCTCTTCATATTCCGCCTGTTCCCGTGCGTTCATGCAGTTATAAACGTGTCGGGACACTCTCCGCACCGCATTGACGAAAGTCGGGCTTTTGCATATCCCGAAATGCCGGGCGAAGTCGGGTACAGTCCCGATAAAGCCGTACTCTTTCCAATGATAGGTTCTCATGGCTGTCTGTCCGATTTAATCCACGACCACATATTCATTGATACTGCAGCAAGAATCGGGGTTTTCCTGCGCCCATTCTTCAAACAGAGCCTTGGCATCCTGTTCCGAGCGGACGGTTTTTCCTGCGACCTCGCCAAGCCACGCAAACAGGCTCTCCCTGTCGGCAAAATATTCGCAGAAGTATTTGCCTTTGGCAGTACATAAATCGACTATGTATTTGTCGGTAAAATACTTGCCTTCGCTGTCGTTGGTCTCGTAGAAGCCCATTCCCGGCTCTTCGGTCTGGTAATAATAACGGAGCGATGGGAATTTCTCGCACACGAGGTCGAATGTCTCGTTGCATGGCCCCCATGCCGTCTCCGTCGTAAAGCGGAGGGTTTCGCCCACCATTTCGAGGTTTGCCCAATCTCCCCGACAACTCACCTTGTCCCAGTCCTTGCCCAAGGCATCCACAAGACACCCCAGCCATGATGTCCCGAAGCCGTTTTTCACGGCAGGCGTTTTTCTGTCCTGCAAATCTTTCATCAACTCATAGAGGCTTTTGATTTCCTGCGCGTCGCCCTCTATCACATACGCTGTTGAACACCAGTTTGGCATAATCGTTAATTTTTATTCGTTAAACTTTTTCTTCCCTTTTTTCGGAAGCTGTTCCGGCTTCCTTATCGGGATAGATTTTACATGCAGGCCAGACAGCGGGAAAATGAGGAAAAGGCAAGGAAACCGCCGGGGATTGAACGGAATACCCAACCCGACAGCGCAGCACGGCGGGGACCGAAAGGTCATCTTCGATTTGGGAAGGCTGCCGGGCAAATCCGCGAGCCGGTTAGCGGAGCGGTACTTGACGACCGAATGACGCTGTACCTTCGCATGGGAAAATCACACCGACAAGGGAGTGCGGCAGGGAGCGATAAGAACGAGAATAAATAAAAAGGAGAGGTGAACGGGATATAACGGGTATAGAATATGGACTTGAAAAGGAAATTTTTCGGTATAATTATAATAAGGTGTTTCCGGACACGAGGCCGGGTAGCCGTCTTGTCTCTGCCATAACCGAAAGGTCCAGCGAACAATGAATAACGCAGCATCGTTCAGCAGTCAGAAACAGTAACTATGCCGTCGTACTGATTTACGACAATGCCGATAAAATAAGGAAAAGCCGAAAAGAGGGGCTTGCCTTCTTTCCGGCTTTTCGTGAAAGTCCTATTATCCGGGCTTCCCGTTATTCTATACGGTCCAGCCTGCGGACTTCTCTTGAATCGTCCACAGACGGGCATAAAGCCCCTCGTGCCGCATCAGTTCGTCGTGCGTGCCTTGTTCTTTTACCCGTCCGTCTTCCAGAACGACGATCCGGTCCGCATTCATGATCGTCTTAAGCTTGTGGGCGATGACGATGACGGTGCGTCCCTTGATAAGCGTGTCGATGGCTTTCTGCACCTCCACCTCGTTTTCCGGGTCGAGCGATGCGGTCGCCTCGTCCAGCAGGATAATCGGCGCATCCTTCAAGATGGCGCGGGCGATGGATATGCGCTGTTTCTCGCCGCCGGACAGCGTGCAACCGCCCTCACCCACCATCGTGTCGTATCCCTGCGGCAGGCGCATGATGAAATCGTGGCAGCAGGCTTTCTCGGCTGCCGCGATGATCTCCTCGTCCGTCGCACCGGGCTTTCCGAAACGGATATTGTCGCGTATCGTGTCCTGAAACAGATAGACGTCCTGGAACACCATCGAGATGCGGCTCATCAGACTTTCAGGTTCTATATCTTTCATCGGAACGCCATCGAAAAGGACACGCCCCTGCTGCGGGTCGTAGAATCGGGCGCAAAGTTTCATCACCGTACTTTTCCCGCTCCCCGAAGGACCGACGAGAGCCGTCAGCGTGTTTCTCGGAAACGCGATGGAAACGTCCTGAAGCACCTTCTTGTCCTGATAGGCGAACGACACATGCTCGAACCGGATGTCGCCGGTGGCCGGCGCCTGCCGTTCGCCTTCCATCTCCGGCTCGTTCATCAGCGTGAGAATACGCCCTCCGGCAATGGAGAAGTAGCGGAACTCCGCAAAGTTGGTCAGCGCCGAAGTCAGCGGGTCGAACACGCGCGAGCCGACCACGAGGAACAGCACGAAGACGAGCAGCGAGAGTTCGCCTCCCAACAGCAGGTAGGTTCCGCACAGCACCATCAGGGTCAGTCCGGCCCGCACCAATGTAATGCTCAGCAGCACGAAAGGCCCCAGCATGGCTTCCTGACGGATACAGGCACGGCGCAGTTCCGCAAAAGCATCGCGCAGGCGGACAAAGCGGTCGCCCAGCAGGTTGTAGGCTTTCATCACGCGAATGCCCTGCAAGTATTCCTCCAAGCGGTTCCCGGCATTGATTTTGGCTTGTATCTGCCTGCCGCTCAACTTTTTCTGCACACTCGTGCTCATCCATAGGACAAGCAAGGCGACCGGCAGTGCGGCGAACATGGCAACGGCCATCCGCCAGTCGATCCATACCAGCGAGAGGAATGCCAGCACGGGCATGACGACGGCTCCCATCAGTTGGGGCAAATGGTGGGAAATGCCCGTCTCGGCCATCGTGAAATCGGTAACGAGCATGGACGAAAGATCGCCGGGGTCGCGCCGGGAAAGAAATCCGAGAGAGAGTTTCCGCAGATGTTCCGCCAGTGCAATGCGCCCCGACGCACTCATTTCGTAGGCTCCTCTGAAATTGGCCCGGTAGGAGGCCCGTTCGGCCAAAGCCATCACCAGCATATAGACAGCCAATATGCCGAAAATGCACCACAGTCTTGCCGTGTCGAGCGGTCGTCCGCTGCCGTCGAACGCGGCGAAGATGATGCGCACCGCCTCGATGGAGAGGCAGAAAGGTATGATGTTGACCAGATTGGCGAGCATGGTATAGCCCACGGGCTTGTAAAGACGTTCCGTATGGCCTATCGTAATGTTTTTAATCGCATTCATGTTCCACTCCTTTCATTTATGTGCGACGATATGCAGTTCTTCTTTTTTCTGAATTACCCGGATGTCGGAAAAGCCGGCTTGGGACAGCAACTGTTTCAGTTCTTCGGCTCCGTACACCGTCATTCCCTTTATCCGCTCCGTCCACGCCTTTCCGAGTTCGGGGTCGCTCGCTTCCAGACTGATGAGAAAGCAGCCCCCTTTCCGGATCACGCGGAAGACTTCGGCCAGCGCCTTGCTGACGGAAGACCAGAAATAGACGGTCTCGAAGGCCGTAACGGCATCGAAGGCCCCGTCCCCGTAAGGCAGGGAGCAGACATCGCCCTGCTGTATGAAACATCGGCGGTCCAGTTCTCCCGCATTGTGCCTGCGGGCGAAGGCGACGCTCTCCTCCGACAGGTCCATGCCGTAAACTTTTCCCTGCGGACACAGCTTCAGCAGACGCTTCACGTTGGCGCCGCCCCCGCATCCGATGTCCAGCACATTCCATTCCGGCCGCCAGTCCACCTGTTTCATGCCGCGATGGGCCAGCGAAGCGTGGAAACAGTTCATTCCCCGCAAAATCATCCGTCCCCAGAATCCCTGCGGACAACTCGTATTCTGTAAAATATCGTTCAAGAAACTATTCTTTTTCATATCTCCGTATTCAATTTTTGTTCAACTTCCAATGATAAGCGCTCGTATAGGCATCCCACATGTTCTTGTAGAGCCCCTCGGCGACGGATAAGTCGTCGTGCTGGCCCTGCTGTACGATCCGTCCCTGCTGCAAGACCACGATGTTGTCCGCCGAGACGATGGACGACAGCCGGTGGGCGATAATAATCACGGTCTTGCCTTTTATCAGGGATTGAAGGGCCTGCTGCATCTTGTATTCGTTCTCCGGATCGGCGAAGGCCGTGGCTTCGTCCAGTACCAGTATCGGCGCATTCTTCAGAATGGCGCGGGCCACGCATACCCGCTGCGCCTCGCCGCCCGACAGATACACGCCCTCGTCGCCTATTCTCGTCTCGTAGCCTTGCGGCAGCCGCTCGATGAACTCGTGGCACTGGGCGGCTTTGGCCGCCGCCACGACCGTTTCTTTCGTTGCGGCGGGGGAACCGACGGCGATGTTCTCGTACAGCGTGTCGTAGAACAGGAACGTATCCTGAAAGACGAATGAAACGGTATCCATCAACTGCGTCGTAGCGATGTTCTTGATGTTCACGCCACCGATGAGAATCTCGCCCTGCTCCACGTCCCAGAAACGGGGAATCAGGTTCGCGACGGTGGACTTGCCGCTTCCCGAAGGCCCCACGAGCGCCGTAATCCGGCCTTGCGGCGCCGTGAAGCAAACATCGCGCAGCGCCTCGGTACGTGTGCCCTGTTCCGTATTTTCGTAGGAGAATGACACGTGGCGGAACTCCACCTCATACGACTGCGGCACTTCGGGGTGTTCCGGTTCGGGAACGGGCTTTTTCTCCAGAATGCGGTCGATACGCGCCACGCCTTCGTCGATCTCCTTGGTGTTTCCGCCCAGGAACGTCAGTTTGTAGATGGGCGAAGCCACACCCGGTCCCATGATGATGAAAAACAGCCATACGGCGGCCAATGCGAGCGACTGCGGATTCCCTTGTATCAGCAGGATACCCACGGGAAGAATGAACGTCACCATCGAACCCAGCAGGACGGTGAACGCGATCATCCCGTTCTGGTAGGTGTCGCAGCATTTCAGGGCGAACGTCTTGTAAGCCTGTATCTCGGCGTTGAACTGCCGGAACGAGCGGACGCTCTGTCCGAATATCTTCACCACGGGCATTCCCCTGACGTACTGCACGGCGGAGGCGCTCATCTTTTCCTGCGCATCATAGTAAATACTCATGAACTCCCGTGCCTTCTTCCCCATGAAATTGGAGAATTGCAGGGCGAAGCTCAACAGCACCACGGCCAGACAGACCGCCGTCAGCCATGTATCCAGCGAGAAAAAGATGACGAGCATCACCACGACCGTCGCCACTACGTTCACCAAATCGGGAATCGTGTGGGCGATGAATCCCTCGATTTTCTCGATGTTCTGCTCCATCGTCTTCTTGATGGCTCCGGTAGAGGTGTTGTTGAGATAACCCAGCGACAGCTTGCCGATATGCTCGGACAGCCGGACACGCAATCCGTACAGAATGCGGAATGCAGCCACGTGCGAGGACATCAGGGCGGCGTACAGCAGCACCAGTCCGCCGATAAGCCCGCAGAAGGCGATCCAGCCCCAACGAATCATGCCGGCTTCGTCCACCGAAGCCGGGCTTGTACCGTGCGTCAGCAGCTCTTTCAACACCTCGTACACCGCCCAATAGGGTACGAGCATACACACGGCGCTGCCTGCCGACAGCAGACCCGCCAGAAAAAGCAGCCCTTTCTTCTGCCCCGCGATCTCGAACAGGCGGGACAGACCTTCTTTCTTCTTTTCTTTTGTTTCCATATATTGAATTTTATCCGATTCTCTCTATCCGTTGTTGGTAAATTCCTGTAAATCTTCCGGCCGGATTACAACAGCCCCGTCAGCCGCTCCCCGCTCTTTTGTCAGCCGGAAATCGCAGCACGAAGCACCGTGTGCCAATGTGCGGGTCCGTGTCAGCCGGATACCGAGTACATCGTGTGTGATATAATCATTCACGCAGAAATAGGGAAAAAAGCACTCGACGCCAATACGGGAACAGAGTTCGGCGACCGGGCACCGGGCAATGTCCATACCGACATCGAACGTATCGTCCGCATTCGGCAACACGCAATCGAACAGCCAATCGTCCTCTGTGGAAACATGCGAAGCGGAAGCGATGCGACGCACATAGTCGGGCGAACACAACATTTCGCGTATTTCCGAAATTTTTTCAGAAGGGATACTCGACAACGTGAGCTTTTTCAATGCTTTCTGCGTAACAATGGAAAGTTCTGCCGGACTCCATCCTCTGGCCGACAGTTCTTGCCACAGACCGATCTCATAGGCTATACCGATAATGTTTTTCACCCATGGTGATGTCGGCGGGACATCCGGAATGATTGCGGAGATACGATGAAAATTCTCGACAGCCGCTTCCATCACGGAATCAACGGATTCGACCGACAAACGGGATGCCAGTTCTTCCCTGAAAAATTCTTCGAACCGTTCCAACATTGGGAGATAAGGTTCAATCGTCGTCTCTTTCATCTTTCATGGAGAATTGCCGCCGTGTCACGGGAATTCGATACGATTTCATATCCCAACATCGAACTGAACTTGTAGCACAGCCGCGTCATCCGTCCCAATATTTGCCCGAAGAAGAAGCCCCAGCGCGGACGGAAAAACTTCATGTAATTGGCCTGTTCCAAAAGGCGTAGGCGGGGTTCCCATTGTTCTACCAGACGCCCGTCGCTCAGACCGGAGCGGATTTGCGCCTCGTGTTCACGGAGCGAATCGGGTTTCACTCCGTGACGGCTCATCATCGTACCGCAGACGTCGAACCACAGTTCGCCGCCCCCGAAACGCTCGGCCACATGGTGCAGAAATGTTTTTACCTGCTTTTCATAGAAATACATCAGCACGCCTTCGACCACGAAGATGAAATGCGCATCGGGATGCCGGCGACGCAGGTCGTCCAGCCAGCCGGCATCCAGCAGGGAGGCCGCAATGTAGGGGTTGCCCGGCTGCTCCGGAATCAGCTCGCGGCGCAGCGCGATGACTTCCGGCAGGTCCATGTCGTAGAATACGGCCTTCCCGTCGCCGATACGCTGGAAACGGGTGTCCAGACCACAGCCCACATTCACCACCACCGCATCGGCGTGCTTCCCTATGAAGCGGCGCACGGCACGGTCGAAAAACCACCCGCGCACGACGCAGCCGACCTCGCTCAACTTCGCCCCGTCGAAACGGGAGTAGTCGTATTCCAGACTGTCCACCAGCCCCTCCGCAACCTTGTCGTTCAGAATCGGGTTCTTTCGGCGGCTCTCTTTCGCCCTGTAATAGAGCGGAATGAGCAATGTCTCGGCGACAATGCTCTCGAATTTATGTCTCTGTTTCATTTGTTATGATATTTATTAATGAACGATATTCAGATTTGTTCACGAATAAAAAAAGAGGAAACCTTTGTGAAGATTTCCTCTTTTCCCGCTGCCCCGTTACGGCAGCTTGTCCGTATGTGTCTTTTCTATCTGTCATACCTTGATAATGGCCCTCCAACCTTGAATTTCAAACAGAATATAGTCATGCAGAATGGATTCCATTTCCTGTTTGGGCACCGCGTGCATCAACAGCTCCTCGAACAGCGTGAACATCCACACCGTATGCAGGTGAATGATAAAATCGGACACAGCCGTATTTATATTCGGGTACTTCTTCTTCATGGCGGCGAACCATGCCTTGACCAGCCCGGTCGAACGGTCGGTGTAGCTTTCGCGAAAATGTTCCAGCGAAGAGCCTTGGGCACGGAACAACAGGATCTCCAGCAGGCTGCGATGCGTTTCGATGAGCGAAACGTATTCGTCGATACAGGCTTTCAGGTATTTTTCGGAACGCATCGTCATCACGTCCTCGCCGCGTATGCCGTGATGCTCCTGCAACATGGCTTCCATAGCGTGCAGGACGGGACGGACCACTTCACAGAACAATTCGTCCTTGTTCCGGAAATAATTATATATGTTCCCCACACCGACACCGACGGCTCCGGCAATCTCGCGCATGGAGGTCTTGGAATACCCCTGCTGCCCGAATCGCTGTTCGGCGACTGCCAATATGCGGCCGCGTATGTCTTCTTTGAGTACCTGCATAAATAATGAACGATGTTTCCGTTTATATTTTTGCAAAAGTACGGGGTTTGAATTTACTGGACAATACCTATTTATGGTGATTTTACATGATTGAAATAAGGGAAAAGCAGGTATTACCGGAGGTAGCGAAATACCTTGTCTATATCCTTGTCTATATCCGAAAGGAAAAGTCATATTGTTCATTGAAAAGGAGAAAGTCTCATAGATTATAATTACTTTTGTACATAAAACCCAAAGAATCAAATATAAAATGGCAAAGATTACAGTAAAAGACACAAGTGTCACAATTATATCAGTCAACGAGAATGATTATATCAGCCTGACAGACATAGCAAGATACAAAAGCGATGACCCGACTGCGGTTATCGGGAACTGGCTGCGTAACCGGAATACAATAGAATATCTGGGTATTTGGGAGAGTTTGTACAACCCGAGTTTTAAACCCCTCGAATTCGAGGGGTTTAAAAAGGAAGCCGGGCTGAACGCCTTTACCTTATCACCGACAAAATGGATAAGTACGACAAACGCAATAGGCATACTCTCCAAATCGGGACGCTACGGCGGCACTTACGCTCACAAGGATATAGCATTTAAGTTTGCAAGCTGGATTTCCGTTGAATTTGAACTGTATATTATAAAGGAGTTCCAACGATTAAAGACCGAGGAACAACAGCAACTCGGTTGGTCAGCCAAACGGGAACTGTCGAAAATCAACTACCGCATACATACCGATGCCATAAAACAGAACCTTATCCCGGCAGAGGTAACCGCCAAACAAGCCAGTATTATCTATGCCGATGAAGCCGATATGCTGAATGTGGCGATGTTCGGTATGACCGCCAAGATGTGGCGTGAGCAACACCCCGAACTGAAAGGGAATATCCGGGACTATGCCACAATCAATGAGCTTATTTGCCTCTCAAATATGGAAAACCTCAATGCAGTATTTATAGACCAAGGTATTCCGCAGGGTGAGCGGTTGATTAAACTCAATCAGATAGCCATTCAACAGATGAGAATATTGGGAACTGGCGGCAGCGAACGCAAGTTATTAAAGTAGATGAGTCTCTATCAGAATTTGTGCCGAGTACGTGATGAACAATACACTATCAAACCATGACGAATAAAGATGAAATGACAATGAACTCTGATAAAAACGCCTATTTTCTATCGCTTCCGGAGATAACCGAATTATCCGTTCCTCCTAAAACGATATTGTTGGAAGAAGGCAAGGTAGCCGACAGAATGTACCTGATCCGGAAAGGTTGCCTGCGCCTGTTTTTCAACAACGAAGGACGGGACATCACTTTCCAGTTCTTTTTCGAAGGGGATTTCGTCGCGTCATTCGACAGCCTGTATCAACGGACACCGAGCCTTTTTTCCCTGGAAAGCATAGAGCCGGCAGAACTGTCGGTTATGAAGCGGGAAGATTTTTTCAGAAACCTCGGACAGAAGCCCGCGCTACGGCAGATATATGAGGAAAAAATCATCGAACGCTTCCATGTTTATCAGCGGCTCTTCCTTTCCCGCATAAAGAACACCCCCCAACAACGGTATGAAGAACTGCTGAAAGAACACCCCTCTATCATACAGCGGATTCCCCAGCATTATATTGCCTCCTATTTGGGGATTACTTCTGTTTCCCTGTCGAGGATCAGAAACAGGCGATAGTTCATTTCTTTACATTTGTTATCGTCCGGTTCCAGTCGAAGATGCGAACTTTGCCGCATCTATTAAAACCGAAAGACAGATGAAAAAGATTTTTATAATAGACTGGAGCCTGATTCCCGTGTTTGTCCTGTCCGCATACTCCGGAATCGAATTGCATGTGGCCGACTATGAAGGCAATCACGAGGTATGGCATAATTGGGCAGTTTTCCATGTCCTGACGAGCCTGCTGTTCCTCATGGCCTCCATATTTCATATAGCGACGCATTGGGGCTGGTACAAGGGAACTGCCAAGAACGGAATAGGCCGGAAAAGCAAGGTCACGGCGGTACTGTCGGTCCTGTTCCTGTCCGTGGTTCTGACCGGATTTGCCCTGTTAGGCATAGAAGGAGCAGGTTCCCCGGTCGGGCAATGTCATTTTTGGGCAGGAATCGTTACAACTGTCCTTTCTATCGGCCATATACTGAAACGCCTTCCGTTGCTACGCAAATCATTGAAATAAGCACAACCTATTCAACGGACAACTTCCGGACAAAGCGTTCTTACAGAAATCGGGGTACTTATTACAAATGCGGCTTCTTGCTTACTGTCGAGAAGACCGCATTTTTCTTTATTTTTCGGCATATCATTCGATTTCAGCATTGCTCGTCCAACCATTTGGGGCATCCGGTCCATTCGTTGCCCCTTCAAATCCGGCATCAGAGAATGGCTGTTGTCATAGGCACCGACTTCATGCAGTTCCACGAATGAGGCATTTCCTCCGTAACGGTTTATGTTTTTCACGAGCTTACGGCCTGTCCGGAGAAAACATACGTGCCAGTTTTTCCCGACGAGATTCCGAAAAGACATTAAAATAGTTGAAGAATAAAATGTTACGCATACAATTATGTACAGAATCCTTTCATTTCGAACCATCATGCCTTATTTATACCGGACGGGGGCAATGTCGCTCCCGTAAAATAATTAAGGATTATGATAATAGGTTATTTAAGGGTCAGCACGGGCAAACAGAACCCGGCTAACCAACAAGACGAGATCCGGCGTTTCGCCGACAGTAGAAATCTTTCCGTCAGCCAGTGGGTGACGGAGGTCGCCAGCGGCAAGAAGAAGGGGTGCGACCGCAAATTAGGGGGACTGATACGGCGCATGAAACGGGGCGACACGCTGATTGTCACGGAAGTTTCGCGGCTAAGCCGCACGCTGACGGACCTCATGGCCATCATGGGCAAGTGTCTGGAGAAGGGAATCAACCTTTACACAACCAAGGAGGGGTATTCGTTCGACAACTCCATCAACAGCAAGGTACTTTGTTTCGCGTTCGGTCTGGTAGCGGAAATTGAACGCAACCTGATTTCGATGCGCACGAAGGAGGCTCTCGCCCTCCGGAAAGCCGAGGGTGTCGTCCTTGGTCGGAAAAAAGGCAGCTACACGAAAATGAACGTGCTGATCGAAAACCGAAAGGTCATCGTTGGCATGTTGAAGCGGAACTGTACGATTGCCGATATATGCAGGCGTTTCGACATTTCGCGGGATACATTCATGAAATTCCGTAGCCGCTATAAGGAAATAGATAAGGCCATGAAAGAGAAAGAGATAAGACGGAAAGGGGAGTTGCAAAAACGGAGGGTATGATTTTACGTTGGTTTAATCGTTGGTTAAATCGTTCGTTTTCAGCCACAAAATTACAAAAACACGAATTATCCACAAAAAAAATCTGCAAAAAATTGCGTTTCAGTTCTTTGAGTAGGACAAATTTTCCCGGAGTGTCCGAATAATACGACCTTTTTTCCGATAGTCTTTTTAACGAACAAATAAATCGGCATAACTGACAGTTATCCGGCTGATTATTTGTTGGTTCGGTGCTTTTTTACCTCTAAAGAAAGAAGCACGGCACGGACAAACGTACAGAGATTGAATAAATAGCTGATATAAATAAATTGGCATAGACAGAATTATGACAATGAAACGAATACTGTTATTATTTCTTTTATTCTGCGGCGGGTATGTTCATGCGCAAGAGTTGGACTCGGCCCGTATCCATTACCGGCAGGGCCACAGGGAAGTGGACATGCTCTTCCGGGACAACCGCGCGGAACTGGAGCGTTTTATCCGCACCCTGCGTGAAGAACACGGTGCGGACCGCCTTGAAAGCGTCGTGATACGCTCGTGGGCATCGCCCGAAGGTGTGAACCGTCTCAACGGGGTGCTGTCAGAGCGCAGGGCCGACTCCCTGAAATCCTATCTCGTGCGCCACGCCGGAATCCCCGACAGTTTGATCTGCATACATGGAGAAGGTATTGCGTGGGACATGCTGCGCCAAATGGTCGCCGCCTCGGACATATTATACAAGGAAGAGGTGCTGCATATCCTTGACCATACGCCCGTATGGGTGTTCGACAAGGCAGGTCGCGTAGTGGACGGACGCAAGAAACAGCTCATGGACCTGCGGGGCGGTATGCCGTACACCTACATGCTGGAGAATTTCTTTCCCGAACTGCGCTCCAGCCTCTCGGTGGCCTGCTACCGGAAACCCGAACCGCCCGTAAAAGTCATTTCCCAAAAAGAGACGAAAGTGAAAGAGCCGGAACCGGCCCTGCAACCCGATAGCGTGGCGGAACCGGCCTCCGAGCCGGCAACGGTGCGGAAGGAAGCGACCGTGCAACCGCATAGACCGACAGTACAGCGGTTGGCCGTTAAGACCAACCTGCTCTACGATGCGATACTGATGCCTTCGCTCGAAGTGGAGTACCGTATCGCCGACCGTTGGACGGTGAACCTCGAAGGCGACATGGCATGGTGGAATAATGACGGCAAGCACAAATGTTACCAAGTAGCTACAATCAGCCCGGAGGGACGCTGGTGGTTCGGACAGAAGCAAGGCAGCCCGTGGCACGGCCACTACCTCGGCGTGTTCGGCGGCTTCACGTGGTACGACCTTGAAAACGGCAAAGAGGGCTATCAGGGCGAGGCCGAAATGGTGGGTGTCAGCTACGGCTACATGTTCCCCATCGGACGGCGGCTCTCGCTGGAAGCCGGTATCGGTCTGGGGTACATGCACAGCAAGTACGAAGAATATCTTCCCATCGACGGGCACTACGTGTACCAGCAGACAAACCGAATGAATTACTTCGGTCCGTTGAAACTGAAGTTTGCCCTTGTGTGGCGGTTGTGGGATACCGATAAAAAGAAAGGAGGCGCACGATGAAAGCAACGCTACGATATACCCTCATGGGGCTTACGTTTGCAGGATTGACATTCCTTTCCACGAGCTGCCGGAAAGACCTGTGTTACGACCACGACGAGCATGGTCTTTCCGTGAAGGTGAATCTCTCTTCCGACTGGGAACAGGAATGGGAACGTACTTACGCCTATGACTGGGAAAAATTGTGGGAAGAGGACTGGAAGTACGACTATGAAGATTTGTGTCCTGCTCCGGCCGACGGAATACGTGTCCAAGTCTATACCAGCGACGGACAGCGTATAGAGAGCAATCTGCCCGATGAAGGAGGACGGATCGCCATGCCGGAAGGCACGCACGAACTGTTGTTCTACAACAATGATACGGAATATATCGTGTTCGATGGCGTGGCCGCTTCGGAATCCGCCACAGCCACCACACGCGGCGTGACCCGGAGTTCTTTCCATGAATTGCACGCGGGGGAACGTACCGTGAACCAGCCCGACATGCTTTACGGGGCATACATGGAAGAATACACGGCAGAAAAAACACTTGCCCCGACGGAGCTGCCGGTTACCTTGCGTCCATTGGTTTACACCTATATGATACGTTACGAGTTCGAAAGCGGACAACAATACGTGGCCTTGGCACGCGGAGCCTTGGCAGGCATGGCCGAAACGGTCTATCTGAACGATGGGCATACCGGAGAAACCGCAGCCACGGTAATGTTCGACTGTACGCTGGAAGATTACGGAGCGGAAGCGCTGGTACAGTCGTTCGGCGTACCCGACTATCCGGGTGAACATTACGGACGAAACGGTACGGACGGGCGAAGGTACAGCCTGAACTTGGAGGTGAGAATGGTGAACGGCAAGTTCAAGACCTTCGAGTTCGATGTCACAGACCAAGTGAAAGGACAACCACGGGGTGGCGTTATCGTCGTGAGCGGGCTGTCGATTTCCAACGACGAGGGGCTGGAAGGCGGAGGCAGCTTTGACGTAGATGTGGACGGCTGGGGAGAATGGGTGGACATACCGCTGCCCATTGACTGAAACGAATAAAACAACAGGTACTAAATAACCAAATTTTTAATTTAATTTTTTACATCTTATGAAGAAAAGTTTTTTTGTGCTTGGAGTGGCTGTAGCAGCACTGGCAAGCTGTACGAACGAAGAAGTTGTGGATATGCCGCAGAGCCGGGCGATCCAGTTCGGAACTTTCGTGAACCATTCAACGAGAAGTAGTGTGACTGAAACAACGGAGCAGAATCTTCAGAAGTTCTTCGTATTCGGAAACTATGATGATTCATGGACTTCCGTATATACCAATGTTCAGGTAGACGGAGGCACTGTAGGAGCGGAGGGGACGGTTTGGAATCCCACACAGACTGCTTATTGGATAAATGGCAAGAAGTACCGTTTTGGCGCTTACTCCAATGGTGGTAATAAAATTGAGAATGCAGAGTTTAATGCAACCTCTCGAGTGTTGACATTCCCAAATTACTCGGTAGACAATACGAAAGATTTGATTGTGGCTATACCCCAAGAGGTGACTGCAAAAGAAGCTAATAATGGTCCGGTAAACTTATCTTTCTACCATATGTTGTCGCAGGTGAAGTTCACGTTCAAGAACACGGACGCTTATGACTACACCATGAAAATCTCCGACATCAAGGTGAATGCAGTAAAAACAACTAATGTTACAGCGACTTATGCCGAAAGCGGGAAACCAGATATCAATTGGACTACTCAAAGTGTTTCAACAGAGGACTATGATTTCGGAGCATTAGGGGATATTGCCGAAGAATTTAAGGACGCTACCCACACTACGACCTGCTTTGTCATTCCACAAAGCAACGAAAATCTGGAAGTAACCTTTACCGCAACTTTCTATGATGCAGCAAATAAACAATTAAGTGAAAATCAGTTCAAAGGAAAATTGGCATATAAAGGCGATGTTAGCGGCACAGTACAGAACCAATGGACTGAAGGTTTCAAATATAACTATACAGTAGAAATCAACGGTAGCACGATTGATCCGGAGTTGAAGGAGCAGGTAATTGAGTTCAAAGTTATTGATGTAGATGAATGGGCTGACGCATCAAATAGTGATGTAACCCCGGAAAACGCCGGAGAGTAATCGCTTGCATCAATAGCCGAAAAGACATCACATCAGGCTATGAGGGGTTGAATGTCCCCTCATAGCCACTAACGGGAGTGTTGCTCCTTATTTACGCTACCGGTAGCGTCAGAAATAACCGGATATAAAGAAACAATGTATGATTATGAATAACAACCTATTCAAAACCTTGTTCATACCGGCTGTCGCCTGCCTGCTGGGAGCCTGTACGGAAAGCACGGGCCCGGACATGGAAACAAGCGGCAACAGCGGGGCGATCCGTTTTGCCGGTCCCGCCGTGACACGGGCCGCCATCGACGACGCGGACGGAATGTTGACCGATGGAAACTCGTTCAGCGTATGGGGGAACTACACCGACGGAACGGGCGGTACGGCCACGAGCGTGTTTAACGCCGAAAAAGTGACATACGTTTCCGGCATGTGGGGTTACGAGGGCACGAGATACTGGCTCCCCGGTAATACCTACGACTTCTACGCCCTTTATCCGTCTGTGGAAACGCTGGGCGATGCCGTGTCCTCCGCCACCTGCACGGACGGCACATTTACCGTCAAGGGCTTCGACGCCACGAAAGGACACGACCTGATGACGGCGAAAAAGACGGGTATCTCCGTCATGGCAGGCCAGACAGAGCCTCCCGGTCCGGTAGCCCTCAAATTCCAACATTTGCTGGCACGCATCACCTTTGCGGCACGCAGTGAGGGTGGCAACGCCACGGTACATTCCATCTCCCTTGAGGGGCTGGATGTCAAGGGAGATTACGACAGCGGCAAGGAACCCCTGTGGAGCAACACGGCAGAGGGAACCGTCAGCGTGGAGAAAGAGACTTCCGTAACTCCAGCCGGAAATGCGGACGTGTCGGGCGACCTGCTACTCATTCCGCAATCGCTCACGGACGGGGTGAAACTGACTGTCACCTACGATACCGATGCCGAGAGGGGAAAGACCGCTTCCTACACCTTGCCTGCCACCACCGTGAGCATGTGGGAGGCGGCGAACCATTACCGTTACTCGTTCACCCTCACCGGCGGAGGCTATATCGTGTTCGACCCGCCCACGGTCAACGCATGGAGCGACGCCATAGGCGGGAACGTAACCATCGACGTGACCCAATAACCCAATTATAAGCTATCTGTAACTTGACGATAAAATGAACATCCAAATGAAGCAACGATACATACTTCCGGCTCTCCTGCTTCTCTGCTCCGCCTGCCAGCAGGAGGAATGGGCGCAGCCCGAAGCCGACAGTCCCGACGCCATCCACTTTGCCGCCCCGGTCATTACCGTGGAGAAACTCACCCGGAGCACGTTCCACGACGCATTCCCCACCGGCGGCACGTTCGGCGTACTGGGCTACTGCGTGCCTTATCAGCGTGGCAGTAACACCGAAAAGGACTGGGCATCGGGCAGCGCGAACTGGGGTAACAAGAGCGGCAACGCCTTCCCCGACGTGTTCTTCAATCAAGCCGTCACCTACAACGGCTCGGCCTGCACTTATGACTATAATAACAGTGGCGGCCCGCGAAAATGGTACAACACGACGGAAAATCCGGCGGCGACCTCCCCCGACAGCTATCGGTACACCTTTTTCGCCTATTACCCGAAGGACGGTTTTACAGTGGAAAGTCCCGCCAGCGCCACCACACGGGGCGTGCCGAAACTGACGTTCACCATGCCGTTCGGCGAGACGGGCGATGTAGCGACTACCACGTTGAACGACATGCAGACACCCGACGCGATGGTTTCCGTCGTCTATAACCACCTGCGTACCACGGGGAACGTGGGCTTCAATTTCAGCCACATCATGACGGGCTTGGGCTTCGCCGTGAACAACTACAATTACGGAGATGAAAAGAAGGAAACTGTTACCGTCAAGCGTGTTACCTTGTCGGGCCACTTCACCCGCTCGATTACCATCGATTTCAGCAAGAATACCAACGAAGAGGGATTCTACACCTACAGCGGCACCTATCCCGGCACATACGAGATATATAACAACGAGACAGGGCTTGCAGTAGCTCCCAACAGTTCCGTCAGCCCGATAGGCGACAAGCACCTGCTTCTGTTGAGCAACGCCACGGACGGCACTTATTTCGGCAAGGACGTGGAGGTTTCCGTCGAATATACCTACAAAGGGGCGGATAAGACCGCTACAGCCGAACGTCCGACACAGTTCCAGCCCCGTGCGGGTGTCCGCTATACGGCGCAGCTCAACTTCGTGGGCGAAACCTTCGCGCTGAACTTTATTGCCGCCGATAACGAGTTCTGGGAAGACGGGGGCGACAGCGACGTCTCTATCCAATAAAACAACAACCGAAAACAGCATAAAGATGAAAAAGATACTTTATTATTTCCTGCCGGTGGCCTCCATGCTCTTGCCGGCAGCCTGCACCACGGAGGAGGACTTTGGCGGCGGTACCGTTCCGCCCGGCGACGGATTCACCATCGAGGCCGTCTGCCAGAACATGCTGCCGCAGCAAGTCGTCACCCGCTCGGCCATCGCCAAGGACGACAAGGAGAAGCGCATCAACCAGCTCTACCTGTTCTTCTTCGACGAAAACGGCGACTATCTGGAATCGAGCAACACGAAAGTATTCTCGCCGTATATGGCTCCGTCGGCGAATACGACCAATGTCAGCATTCCTACGGACGTGTTTAAAGATCCGGCACTCGCAAAAAAAACTACCATCTACGCTTTGGCCAACGTGACTCCGGAGGTGGTAACTGATGCCAACGGCGACGGTTATCCCGATAATTTCCCCCAATATAGCAAAGACGGGAAAAAGCCCAAGGAGCTGCTCGAAGCGTTCGTGTACGATCCTGCCAATTATACTCCTAACACCCGCGATGACATCACGACCCTGCCCAGCACGGGAATGCCGATGGCGGGCAAGAGCGCGACCGTGAACCTCACCGAGAAGGGAAGCCTCACGATGCAGCTCAAGGCACTGATGGCCCGCATCGACATCAACATCAGTATCGATTCCGACCACTCGGACGAGAGCGGACAACTGCCCCGCCTTTCCATTGCGGAATGGGGCGTGTACAACATGCCTACCGCCGTACCCCTGACCGAGCCTGCCGATGGCCAGACCAGCCTGACTACCGATGAGCCATACCGCAATGTAGAAAACATACAGAGCGATGCCGTCGTTTACAACCACGGCGGGGCCGCCTCCCTGACCTTCTACATGTTCGAGAACATGATTGAACCGGACGAAGATCCGGAAAACTATCAGTATCCGGCTGGAGTAGAGGACGATGTTGACAAGCAGCGGTGGAAGCCGAGACTTGTAGGCGAAAACAGTAAGGCTACCTATTTCAAGATGAGAGCCTACTACACTACCTATAACGGCGACCCCTCCCTGCCCGCAAATCAGGATAACACCACCATCGAGGCCGAATATACCTTCTATCTCGGAGGCAACCCGGTGAATGACTTCAAGGTGATACGCAACAGGCACTACGCCAACAACATCGTCATCAGCGGACTGACCCATGTGGGCAACAACCCGGACCACATCACCTTCGATGCCCGCGTCAACATCACCGAGCAGAACAACCCGTTCTACCTGTCCATGCTGCGCGAGCGTGACCACGACGCCCACTTCTGTATCACACCTTTGGACGTGTACCTCTTCGAGGAAGATGAGAATCCAAAGATGAAAGTCAGCATAGCCGACCCGGAAAGTCACACTTGGATACGCATGGAACGTGTGCCAGCCGAAAATATGGAGAATGGAACACTCTCTGCCGACATGAGTACAGATACCCATTTGGCGACCGGACAGAAATGGACTGCGGGAAACGGCAAACGCAAATACTTCACCACGGACTTGGTGACCAACACCCTTGCCCAAAACACCGAATACACCATCAGCAGGAGCCGTGACCGCATCTATTTCTACTTGGACGAAAACCTAAGCACGAAAGACCGCACCGCCACCGTCAACATCTCGTACACCGACAACAACACGCAGACGCCACGTACCCGTACCATTGAAATCGTACAGCACGGTCTGTTGCCGGTACAGTGGTATTATGAAGGCAGACTTCAAGGCACTATCTACGTGGAAGCCTATGAGGAATATATATCCCATTACGACCCCCTGAACGAGTTTGAAGGGGATTATATCTATGACGGTTTGGAATGGGGTTGTAATGGTGAATACATCGGAGGTCCGCTAAATAACGAATGGACGGAAGGAAACAAACATGGGGCGGCAGCTACCCGGCGCATTATTACCCAAGCTGGACAATCAGAAATGAACCTGAACGAAAAACCCCGCTCAGCGGCGGAATATTGCTATAACAAGAACAAGCGCAATGCCAATGGAGCCGTACAGGGCATGAGCAATTCTTCCGGTTGGTTCCTGCCCGGTATCTCCCAACTGGAAAGTATTCTTACCTCTTATTACAATACATACACGGAGTTCCAGAACAATTTCTACTGGTCATCGGCGGCAGCAAAAGATAGAACAGGAATATGGCCTGCGTATATCTATCCAGAGAGCACCAGCTATGCCCGTGCCACCAAGGCCCTGCCAGACGGTGGTTATGCAGAAAGTGATTGGGACGATATATACACGAATGATAACGGCACTACCGGTAAAGCACCCCGCATCAATAGACCTCTCCGCATCCGTGCAGCCTACGTACCGCCCAGTGGCGTAACTATCCAGTGACAACCGCCAAACTTTAATTCCGTGTCTTACTCACTGCCCGTCTGTAGGAAACCCCTCTACAGGCGGGCAGTGCTGTTTTTATTCTCCCGGTATGTCTTTGGCCTGTACAACCGACATGCACACGCACGTTTTATACGTCGGTCGGGATAGAAAAAGGTGTGACAATATCAAAAGAACCTATTCAACAAAAAGAGGTTTGTAGCCTCCCCAAAAGCCCCTCAAACCTATGGCAAAGGCATCAAGGGGCTTTTCTTCTATCAGCGAAACAGTAATAGACATTTGGGTTCGCGTTATCTGATTGTGTCGTCCGCAAAACACCTTCGGCGTCGGAACTTTATCTGTCATCCGACAGAAATACGATAATAAATATAGGATTTCTTTACCGCTTTTTATTTCTTCTTCAAGAAACGTTCCGTGAGCCATTTGCGCACCGGGAGATCATAGCACTTCAGGCAGGCATAGGCAAGCGCGAACGCCCCGACGAACGTGAGCAGCATGTAAGGAAGGCCTTCGGCAAGTGTCGCCTGACGGTTGAACGCCCATGCCGTATAAATATAGACCAGCGGATAGTGGGTGATATAGACGGGATAGGATATGTCGCCCAGAAACTTGCATACGGCAGCGGAGCGTTTGCCCGTTATCCTGCCTCCCGCTCCCATCGAGACGATAACCGGGAAAATGCAGATGATGCAGAAAGCCTCGTAAAGCCCGTTCATCCAATACCCGTCCTCCCCACCGATACGGGGCGCGGAAAGCACGGCGATTATCATCAGGCTGCACCACCCAAAAGCATTCTTGCGGGTGCGTATCAGCCAGCCAAGCCGGGACAGGAGCAGTCCGCCAAAGAAGGGGTACATCAGCCGGACCAGTCCCACGTACTGCTGTTCCCAGTTCAAAGCCCATCCGCCCACGATGTCGCCGGCAGGTGCGGTAAGGCAGCGGTGTACCGTGAAGCACGCCGCTATCGCCACGAGGACAGTCAATGCCGTCTTGCTGAACTTGCGGATGAACAAGGCGTACAATATGTTGCCGATGTATTCGTAGTAAAGCGACCATGCCGGCCCGTTCAGCGGGTGCATTTCCATCCATCCCCGGACGTCCCACTTCAGCGGCAGAGGCAGTAACGTACAACCCAGCAGCATGACCAGCAGCACCGCACCGGCGGACACGCCCTCCATTGCCGGATAACAGGGGGCATCCTGAAACCAAAAGAGCGCGGCTCCCACGATACTCCCCATGATCACCATAGGCTGTAGCCGGATAAGACGACGCTTGAAGAAGGTTCCCGTGCTCATCCGGTTCCAACGGTCATCGTATGCGTAGCCGATGACGAAACCCGAAAGCATGAAGAAGAAATCGACTGCCAGATAGCCATGATTGATAATCTGGTTCAGATGGTTGCCGCCGGAATGCGCTTCCAGCAGATGAAAGGCCACTACCATAGCAGCCGCCACACCGCGCAGTCCGTCCAGAATCTCGTAGTGCGGCTTCGAGGTCAGATAAGAGTTTTGCATGTTCATGAATTATACCGGTAAAAGACTGAATGCAAAGATAGTATATAATAAATAATTACGATGTTCGTTACCGATTAGAAAATATCAAACAGTCAGATTTCCGTTTAAAAAGAGAGCCGATCTTCACAGACAGGCTCTCCATAAACGAAAAAAAATGTTTTTATATCGTATGAACAAAAAGTATTATTTGAGATGCAGCATAACCTTTGTATGGCGGTTGGCCTCATTGGGCGCATAATCGGAAATGCCGCCTTGGTGAGTTTTGGTTATCTTGTCGCCCGACACCCCACGTTTGATTAATTCTTCAGCGATATAATCGGCTCTTGATGCACTCAAGACATTGTTTACGGATGCTGTTCCGGTCATACTGTCAGCTGCACCAATGACGCTTACCGATAACCCGTACTTCTTCGCTACTCTTGCCAACTCGTCGAGATTAAGCGTCTGGGAGGTATCCGTGAGACGCGCCGTATTGAGTTGGAAGAAGAAATACACGGGTGAGCCGATACACTCTTTTCCGTTCTGCATACGAGCCAAATATTGCATACAGAGTGTGTCTTGACCCGCACAAAGGGGAATTGTGTCGGCAGATTGTGTACCCTTCCCATCCAAGGGAGATTTCCCGTCCCACTTCCGGTTCTTAAGTCTCGCTTGAAGCGAGTTCAGACCGCTGTAATTGTTTTTGGGATAACGGTTGCCGTCGAATGCATCGTCGTCATCAAAAAGATGGCTGTACTTGTCGAGCAATCCTTCGATTTCCAGAATCTTTTTCAGCTCAGCGAGTGTCCGTCGGTCTCTGTCATGCTGCCCTGCATAAAGACGGTTCTCTTCCGACAAAGCATTTACGCGCTCGACAAGCCACTGATCGCGGCGGATATAAGGACTTGGGTCTATGGCGCGTTTCCAACCGACCCTGCCGATATGAAAAGAAAATCCGGCGGTAAGCGATAACATGTGGTCACCAAAACGGTTCTCCTTACCATACCCGTCGAAATCTTGGAAAGTGGTTGCGCCGGAGAGTTCCACGAGGGCGCTTACCCTTTTGGAAATCCGGTACTGCCCCTGTATACCATAAGAGACTGCAAACGGGTTATGCCCGTTGGTCGCATGATGCAGCAGCCCGATACCGGCAAAGGGAGCCAGATGCCAGCGTACCTGTTCCTGACGGGAATAACTGCCGCCGAGCACATTCCATAGCAGATCCGCATGGAGGTGGTGGTATTCCTGCACGGCCAGCGTACCGTCCTTGAACTGCAAGCCGCTATAATTTATGCGTGCGCCTACCCACGGGGTGAACCACTTGCCAATGGCAAGGCTATACGAGGGTTTCAACCTCCCGAACAGGTCTTCGCAGCCAAGCGGGGTGCCGAGAAAGGCCGTCGTGCCTCCGGCGATACTGACGAACCAGTTGCCGTTTCCCCGTGCCGGGACGACCACTCCGTCAAGATATGAGGGCTGTAACGGCTGCAGCAGTTCAGTGTCATCGTAACGGAACATGCAGCGTACAGTATCCTTCTCCGTGGGTTGTACATCCGCACGGGCTTGCAGCGTACAGAACGCCGCAAAGATAAAGATGATATTCTTTGTCATAATTCCAATTTTTTAATTGTAATCTATTCAGTTTTCAGGCAATCTTTGCCATTTATCGTTTGGGCTTTTTGCCGATGGCCGGACGCATCATGCGGCTCGCCATTCTCATGCAGCGGAGCGCCCATGCCCGGTTGTCCTCGTCGTCATCGCGTCCCCATTTGAGGTCACTGCCGCCACCACCTCCGCCACGTGTTTCGGCAAATGTAGTGGCATCATCGACCATGCCGAGGAACAACAGTGTGGCGCAGTGCATGACTTCCGTGCCTTGTTCTGCCACGGAGCGCACGAGGGTGCCATCGAACAGTTGCCGTTCGGAGGGCTTCATACGTGCCGACAGTTCCCGCCACTCATCGACCATGTTTTCCAGCATGGCATCCTTGAGCAGGCTGTCCACTTTGGAATGTACATCACGGGTGTATTCGTAGGCTTCTTCCTTAAGCTGTTCCGTGCGTTCCTGAATGGCATCCATATTCTCTTTGAGGTCGGAAAGCTGTCGGTCGGCAGTCTGTAACTTCTCCTGTTTGTCTGCCAGTTTCCCTTGGATAGCGACCAGTTCTTTTTCGAGTTTCTCTTTCTCGGCGGATATGGCCAAGGCATCGTCTTTTCGGGAGTTCATGTCATTTTCGAGTGCTGCCAGTTGGGCCTCCTTTTCGGATTTCTCTCGTCGCAGGTTTTCCACCATTGAAGTGAGACCCTTTACCCTGCGCTCTGCCAGCCGTATATCCGAATGAAGATCGGAAAGCACTTTTTGGTGGCGGTCAATATTCTCCTCGATAGTTGTACACTCTTCCGAGAGCATACGGCGGTATTCTTCCGTCGTCCTGTGCCGTGCGCCGGTCTCGGCGACGCTCCGGCCTCTCGCCATTCCCCATTTCGTGTTGACCTCGGCGAAAAAGTCCGTATGGAGCTGTTTCATTCTCGCACTATATTCGAACTTGTCCTTTCCGGCGAATATCTCCTTGTACGCAAACTTCCCGTCTTTGATTGGCAGAAGCGTGCAATGCACGTGCGGATTCAACTCGTCGAGGTGTACAATGAAGGCGGCAACATTCTGCTCTCCGTATCTGCCACAAACGAATGAATAGACATCCTTTGCCCAACGTTCGATGTCGCTCTTCCTTTTGATGCTGGTATTGTCCGCACCTTTTTCAAAATCCACCTTCTGCGTACCGAATGCGAGTTCGTGCATCCGCTCCCGCGAACCTCCAAAGATGATGTTTACCACCGTGCGGTATTTCGGTTCGATCAGTCCCTCGTTGGGGTCCTTTATTCCGCGACGGCCCAATATGTCCGCCATCCGTTCCGGGATATTACGGCTCGTGTCAATAGGGCGTATCTTGCCTCCGGACGCAATCTCGAAGTTCAGATGTTTGCGAGTGGGATCGTAGTTGCCCTTACTCATGGCGTACTTCTCTGCCTCTTTGCTGCGATTGCGCAGATGTTCGTTGCCTTGGGCGGCGGTGATTCCTTTCGACACTTGAACGTCAAGAACCTGTTTTGCATTTGCCATACTGCTTCCGTGTTATTTCGGACAATCCCCCGTGTCCCCAGCTTGCTGCTTGTACGGACACCCTTCCCACCGACGAATGTCGGTCGGGGTATTAGGCTCCCCCTTCCCTTTGTTCAGTGGCAGACGGGCAAGCCCGGATGCCTGCTATAACTGGAAGGATATTTGAACCTGAACCGGGGAGAATTGCCCGTGGTTATACAATCTTTGTCTGCGAATCCCTGTTCAACTTTCTTCCTGCGCCTTCGCTAAAAGCGATAGAAAGGGTTTACGAAGCGATTCGAGGCGTTCCGTCTCTTCGTCCATACCGAAATCCGTTCCATCCGGCTTTCCGTCGATAACAAGCTCTGCAAGCTCTTTCGAGGCTTCGATGAACGCCGCCCATTCCCCACCGAGATCGGACCGGAAGAACTGCACGAGCGGTGAGCCGTCGTCGAATCTCGACTTGCGCAGAACCCGCCATAGGGCGGCATGGGCGATACACTCCAAAACGGTCTCACGCAATTGTTCTTCTGATCGGAGGGTATGCACGGATGTCGTGCCGGAATGGTTGTCCGGATAGGCCCGGCTGTCCTGTCCGGTTATCTCCGCCAAGGTCTGACGCATGATTTGTCCGCATGATTTGCCGACATCGAAAGAAGTTGCTTTGCCAATCACCCAATCGTACAATATTCCTTGTATTCTTGTGGCAAAGTCCGTTTCTTTCTGCCCACTGTCCGGCATGTCAGGCGTGCCGATTCGCAGGTGCATGGTAATGATGACGCTTTTCGCCAGCCGGATACGTTCCAACTGCCCGAATGCTTCGAGCGTGTCCAGAAACGAGCGGACGGTGGCGCGGTGCCAATGCCACTCGGATGCAAGGTCGGAAACGGTCACATGGCACTGGCAGGGACCGAGGTCGTAGTCTTGTTTCCTTAAAAACGGGGAGACGAAACCTGCCAGCGATTTATCCAACAGGTCGCAGTAGGCTTCTGTTCTTGTTTTCCGCTCGCCGACTTTTTCTTTCAGATAGTCGAACACTTCCGTGTTGGCCAGTATGGTGGCGGGTGCTTCATTTCTATTTCTCATTTTCGTTCTGTTTTTGATGATTCATATCGTGCGGATTGTATGGACTGCCATTATCCGCATTATCATGGCAGTCTTGCGTGATGATACTATGATAACTGTCGGCTAATGCTCCGGGATATTCCAGCCATTCGAGGAATTTGCGCATGTCTGTCCTTTCGGACATGACCCTTGCCGACGGGTAGAACAGGGCAGCCAAAAGAATAAAGGCGATGGTTACGGACATCGTGTACAGATGCGGCACGAAGCCGATGACCAATGCCAAGAGCGCAAACCAGACGAAACGTTTCGGCCGGTCGAGCAAACAGCGCATCCATCGGTCCGCCCGCCGGAAAGAGGCCCATGCGGCACACACAATGGTGGATGGCACAACACCGAACTCGCCGGGGTGTCCGCTCGTATAGACATAATGGAAGAGGAGCAATACGATAAGCAGCACATGGGTGTACAACCTGCGGGCCTTTTCGCTCCATATCATTTTATCGTAGAATTTTGCCATGAAGTAACGTCTGCTCCTGTACAACAGTGCCGGAAGGACGACAGGCATTGCAAGAAACACAAACTGTAATATAATCCAAGTCATAACAGGTAATAGGGTTTTGAAGGTATGTGAACGGGCCGTACCACGAGTTCCAAGCGGACAATCCCGTGGGTGGCCAAGCGGATAATGTTCTCGGTGTCTTCAGCTGTCAGGGACGATGCGCCTTTCTTCATCCGGGACTTGAATATGCCGTTCTGCTTGCGGTATGTAGCCAGTGCCGCGTCCAGATCATGCTCCGGAATCGTCCACGTCATGCCCCGGTCGTATGTGCCATGCGGTTTGCAAGCACGCAGTACCAGCGTGCGGGAAACCAGGAAATCGGTCCGGTTGTTCCTCGGAATGACGTGCTCCTTGTAGAGGTTGTCATCGGCCACCTCTATCCATGTGCGGTATGTGTCGATGCAGAAAATCATCTGGCGATATATCGTGTTTCGCATAGGAACTGTTTTACATGAAATCCAACAGCACGTCTTCCAGCTCCTTCTTGTACTTGAAGCTGCCGTTTCCGGTGTGGAGTTTCAAGTCGAGAGACAGGTCGCCGTACATCAGTTCCAACGAATCGTAAACGGTCGCGATGACGCGGTTTACCTTACCGTCCGCGTCTGTCCGGGCGTTCATCTTGAACATTTGTCCGAAAGCGGGATTGGAGTAGGCACAGGTGCTATGACCGGATTTTTCCAATCCGACCGGCACATGGTGGTAGAGCGTGATCAGCTCCATGTCGTCCTCGAATATGTCCATGACCTCCTCCAAATCATAGGGGTCCCGCAACGGGAACGTGAGCAGAACGTAGTCGCCGTAAAACTGCGGCTCCTCCATTGTCGCCACATTGAGAAGCTGCGGCATTTGCAGGGGTACGAACGACATGAAGTCATCCAGAAAGTGTCGTAACATAATCATATATCGTTTATTTTATGAATAGGCTTTTACAAAGAGGCGATGAATATCTCCATGAGCATACCGGGCAGCTCGTCCAACCGGTTGTTCTCTGACGACAGGATTTTACGCAGTGTCTCGAAAGCGCCGGGTGTTTCGGTCGCAATCCGGTCGAGGGCTTTCTTATCCTCTGGGGAAAGAAGCGTCATACAGAGGCCGTCCAAGGAAGCGTAGGGCTGGAGTATCATCCAGATGTAGGCGTGCGCCTGTTCGGGTGTCGCGATTTCGCCCCGATGTATGTCGTCGAGACAGGTACGCACGTTCTGTATCAGTCGGCGGTCGGCACGCAGGGCCATGTATATCAGGGCCTCCTTGTAGGTAATCTCTTTGCGTCCGGCAGCGAGAAACACCTCGGAACAGCACTTCTCCGTGTCGCGGGTAATGTCGGCCATGTTTGCACTGCCGGAATCGTGCAGACCGGACAGAAAAGCGCGAAAAACGGCGTCTTCTTTCTCGATGAATCTCTTGAGGTCACGACTGTCGTGTATGCCGTTGTTCAGGGTTCCGGCAAGCAACTTACGATATGCCGACAGCGTTTGCTCCTTGTTGCCACGGTAGGCAGGCCGTTTATCCAGCGCTGCGAAAAACGGGCGGATCTCCTCGGCGGAACGGTGTAGTTCCACGTCTCCGGCATAGGGAGAGAACCGCTCTTTTAAGCTCAACACTTCCTTGTAGGTGCGCGGTTTCGACAGGGCCAACCGGGAAAGTTCCGAGCAAATGGAGTCGTGTAACAGACGACATTCTTCCCGTGTGCCGGAATGGGCCTGACGGGCCGTGTCCTGCCGAATGGCTGCAGCCACGGAATCTTTCAAGGTTTGCCATTCCCCGATACATACAGTCAGCTCTTCAAAGGAAAGTTCTTGGGACTTGCGTATCTCGGAGAGGTACTCTCTGTACAGACCGGCAGGCGTGTCTTGGGGTTCCGCCAGTGATTTGCCGTTCGGACTGTCGCATGACGGGAATGTGAAAACGGCAATCGAAGCGGCAGAAAGTCCAGCAATGGGAAGTATGATTTTTAAGTATGATTTTCTACTATTCATTGTTCAATTTTGAATTTTACAGCGCAAATCTAAGTATTATTTTCAAGATGGCAAGTGTTGAAATTTGTTTTATAAGCTATTTTTAACATTACACTTAATAGTTTGATTTTCAATGAAAACAAGTGAAAAAAACGGGAGATTTAAGTGCTTTATTCGATTTTCCGTTCAAAGTATGGTTTAGTTTAAAATAAAACTGTTATATTTGTACTTGTTATCATAGAAGTGTACAATGAGATGGCAAAAGTAGGTTACATATTTAAGGCGGATCGTTACGACGGGTTCGAGGCTGACAAAGAATGGATGCAGAAGTACGGCTGTGTACAAGTGATAGAGGAACCGGTCGAAAGCGAGGCGCTACGGCCTAAATGGAAACAGCTTGTGGCGAGCCTCGAAAGGGGTGACGAGGTAGTGGTGGCCAAATTCAGCAATGCCCTCCGAGGGTCGCGCGAACTGTCGGCTTTCATTGAGTTGTGCCGTATCAAGGTGGTACGCATCATATCCATCCATGACCGGATCGACTCACGGGGTAAACTGTTTCCCGAAACGACGGTTGCCGATGTGCTGGAGATGTTCGGGGCGCTTCCCGAAGAGGTGGCGATACTGCGATATTCGTCCGCACGTGTCTTGAACCTGCAACAGAACGCGAAGATTCCGAAGAAAACGATGAAGGCTATGGATAAGGCCGACAAGGAAAATACTATTGTTGACATGTATGTCAACGGCCATTCATTCGAGGACATCATGGCGGTAAGCGGGTACAGCAGTCGGAGTTCGGTATTCAGCGTGCTCCACAGGCATGGGGTAAAACTCAACAGGGGGAAATTCAGCGGCCCCTTGGGAACCCGGAAAAAGAAAAAGGACGACAGTCCGGCGGAAGAATAACCCGTAAAACGAAAAGGGCGGCGGCAACTACCGCTTATAAACGGTTTAACTGTCGGAAAACAAAATTGAAAGGGATTCGCACTCTTGGTAACAAACAGCAGATGTTTAATTTATTAATACAGGTTAAATAAAAACGTAGTATGGAAGTAATATTGATAATCGTTGTGTTCTGGGTAGTGGGTAAACTTCTGAAAGCGGTGTTCGGCGGTTTTAGCAAGAGCGACTACCGGCGTGACCAGTAACACGTATGAGGCAACGGCGGCATTGTCTTGCCGGTTCTTTCGTGTCAGGAGTCGGAATATGATTCGTATAAATCAAAAGATGAATGTAGATAAATGAAAACTTACCTTATCTTGTTTTTGGCTATCGTTTTTGAAACTGTAGCCACTTCTTTCTTGAAACAGAGCGAACAGTTTACCAAACTCGTTCCGTCCGTATTGACCGTTCTGGGGTACGCGGCGGCTTTCTATTGCTTGAGTGTCGTACTGAAGAGCATTCCGGTAGGCATAGCTTACGCCATTTGGTCGGGAGTGGGTATCATTCTTATCGCGCTTATCGGCTTTTTCGTTTTCAAACAGCACCTCGACCTGGCTGCCATCATCGGGCTGGTCCTGATTATTGCCGGAGTGGTCGTCATCAATGTCTTCTCCAACTCGGTCTCTCATTGATGGAAGTGTCCCGTCATTGTGTTCTATACCAAACGAAAAGAAAGAAATCATGTTTTTCATCAGCATGGTTTCTTTCTTTTTTCAGCATTATAGGAAGGAGTCAAATATATACATTCAACATAAGATACAAGTATGCCTTTTCGTCCTTACTGTTATGATGTTCAAGTTCGAATTGTACCTTATCTTCACGGGCCAACCAGCCAATAGCACTACCCAACTCGGCATCATCCATCCCTGTAATTTTCTTTATCTCTGAAAATTCCCATTTACGGAGATGGTCACTATTCAATAAACGCCAAACTTTACCAGCGTTCTCGCCAATGATGTATTTATCCATAAATTATAATATATTTATTGTTATATGTATATAATATGCTATGCAAATGTACAGTTTTGATAACGAATTATTGCTTACGACCCATTAATGTTTATTAATACATCATGCATTTGGCGGAATTTTTATTCCGGATAACTGCTCAGAATGCCGCTACCAATCTTTAAACTTTTTTGATAGCGGCATTTTACATGGAACCTAAATCCGAAAAAATTACCTGCAAATTATGGCACGTTGCCGGGAATATATCCAAAATGTAACGACAATCACTAAAGTCGTCAGAATTTCAGACAACGGTAAGGCGAGCCAAATTCCTTTTACTCCCATTATGGCAGGTAATGCCATGAAGCACGGAACCAGAAAAACAAGTCCGCGCAAGACAGCAAATGTGATGGCCGGCTTTACTTGTTCCATGCTCTGATAATATCCGATAATGGAGAGGTTCAAAATAAAGAAGATGAACCCCGTGCCATAATAAGGGAATCCTTCTATCGCTATGCGTGCGGCAGTATTGTCAATGCGCAAGAATAGTCCGACAAGCAATTCAGGAAACAGGATAAAGGCGGCAGTAGAAATGACTCCGCAAACTAATGCCGCAAACACGGAAACGCGTAAGGCGGAACGAACTCTTTCCGTGCTTCCTGTGCCGAAATTGTAACTGATAATAGGCTGGGCAGATTGGGCAATGGCGTTACCTATCATGAAGACGAACGGGAGATAATAACAGCTTACTCCGAAAGCACCTACTCCGTCATCTCCCAAATGGCGCATGAATACCTGGTTGCCGATGAACAGCAATATCGCCATTGTCAATTCGCCTAACAAGGCGGATGATCCTATCTTACACTGCATTCCTATATCATGGAAGAAGAATAAAATCTTTTTTCTACCCGGACGAAGAGAATGCAAACGAGTGTCACGGGCATAGAACAACAAGTAACCCATCGCCACCGCTGCCCCGGCCAAACAACTCAGGGAGGTAGCAAATGCCGCCCCCATCACTCCCCAGCCCAGCGGGAAGATGAACAGCCAGTCGAGAACGACATTCACCGCTGCGGCTATGATGCTGCACCACATGGCGAGTTTCGGAGCGCCGTCCAGGCGCATGGCAAACAAGGCGACGGCAATCCACAACTCGAACAGCAGAGACGGGGAAAACCAGACCAGATAATCGACAACCAGCGGCAGCAAATGCTCCGACGAGCCAAGCATACGGGCGGTTTCTTCGGGAAACGCCAGAATGAATCCTCCGACGGTTACGGATATGAGCGTCACGAAAAGCATGGCTTGGGTGATGGTCGCACGTGCCAAAACGGTTTTTCCTTTCGACAAGTAAATGGAAGCGATTACGGAACAACCTGCCCCCATCATCAGTCCAACACCCATGAGTGACATCAGTAGAGGGACGCAGATATTTACAGCTGCAATCCCGTCGCTGCCCACGCCGTGTCCCACGAAAATCCCGTCGATAGTCGTTACCGCCGACATACTCAACATTCCCAACAGAGTGGGGAAAAACAGTTTCTTAAACAGAACGGAAACTCTCTCATTCCCAAAATCAATCACTTTTTCTTTCATACGTCTTTGTATTTTATATTATATGGTTTACTTCCGGCAGAAAACGACGGAAGCCGGATAAGACGATGGTTTTACCCAGTCATCTTATCCGGCTTCCATAGCCCTCCGATGAGGATTATAAAATGTCCTTTGCGTTATTTCGCCGCAAAGGTGGGCCAAAGATTTGACTTATCCAAAAAAAGTTGCATTTTTGTACATTGCTATTTAATTCTTATATATGACAAAAGCAGAAATTGTTAGCCGGATTGCACAGCAGACCGGAATAGAGAAAGAGGTCGTAATGACCGTGGTCGAGGCATTCATGGAGAATGTAAAAGATGCGATGATTGCCGGGAACGAAGTGTTCCTGCGGGGTTTCGGTAGCTTCATTATCAAGCAAAGGGCAGAGAAGGTGGCCCGTAACATATCAAAGAACACAACTATTGTGATTCCGGCTCATTCCATCCCCGCCTTCAAACCGGCAAAAGTATTCCTGAATGCCGTAAAAGAGGGAAAATAAAGGACGTGTAAAAGTTTCATTTTATTTTGTAGATTTGTATCTATTAGCGATTTAAGAGGGATTAAGTTTTTAGTCTAAAAGATAATACAGAATTGTTATGATTAAAGAATTGAGAGTTGGCAATTACGTTGCTTATAAAGGTAAACCATCTTTGGTTTGTGCATTGGATTATGATCCTAAGTTGAGAAAAGAGAATATATCCGTTGTTTATAAATGGGGAGAACCTCCGTATAAAACAAATGGAGACATTCAGCCAATATTACTTACTGAAAAATTGGTTTTGCAATGCGGTTTTAATCAGCTTGACGATTATACATTTGACAATGATGAAATGGAGATTACACAAGACTGGGATGATCAAACTGTATATTACATTACCACTCATGCTAATGAATATACGGTAAGCGGACACCGCATAGAATACTTACACCAGCTCCAGAATGCGTATTTTTGTTTATCTGGTGGAAAAGAATTAGAAGTTAACCTATAAAGAAAAGAGGCTTTTAGAACTGCCTCTTTTTCTTTATATCATGCGAGGGTATTATATATTTAATCCGTCACCTCCCAGTAATAGCTTAACTCGTTCCCTTTCAGATTCTCTTTGGCGTATTGGTCGGCTTGTTCCCAAAGAGTATTGTAAAGTACCGCCATATCCGGTCTGTTTTCATAGTATTGCCATATCTTATGGTTAAGTACCAATGTCAGTTCCGTCAAGAACTTATAGTCCCCTTTCCACTCCCTGAAAGCCCGGTTGAAAGTGTCCAAAACAGCCGCCAACCCAAATCTGTCCGCTATTGAGAAGTCTTCCCAAAAGGTTGTTTGTAACTCATAACCGTTCTCTTGCATAAATTCTTTAAATGTCATACGCTCTAAATTTTAAGTTTGAACTATTTTTTGTTTTTCCCTTTGGTACAATCCTGTACCGAAAGGTTGATTATTTTTCTGCCTATAGGATTGACGGTCGGTCCAGGCAAGAAGGCTGCGAAAAATACACTCTCCAACAAAGTCGGGGAGGAAGATTTTTCGACAGCAAGCGTAAGCGGTTCTTGACAGGACAGACAAGCGGCAATCGAACTTTGCAGAAAAAATAAGCGGGCTTTCGGCATGGAGTGTTGGGAAACGGCTGTAAGGAGGATAAAACGGGGGAAGCTAAAATGTTATAAAAGGATTACTTTCCGGCTGGATAGTCACGGTACAAAGGGGAACGGACCGCGTTTCGATAAAAGGGAAAGAGCCATGAAGATATAAAGGGGGAATTCCGGCAAAAGGATTCAGGACACATCCATTGTCAATGTATCCCGAACCTGCACCGGTCATTATCTGTACCGAATGTTTAGGAAACCCATTTGTAACCTTCGTCCGTCAGTTCAAAATATTCGTCCATTCCCGGTTTCACAAAAAACATGATTTCAAAGGCTTCGTTGCTTCTACCTTCGGGTATCGTCATGTTGATTTCTCCATTGCGGGCTGTTCCTCTTCCCGTATTGAAACCTAAGTCTTCGTCCGCATAGGCGTAATGGAATTCCACATCCGGAAATATCTCGGAAAGTTTTTGGATAAGCAGTGGCACTCCATTCCATGCCGTATCGAACCAAAGTATGTTCGGCTCTTCAAAGTCTTGGTGATAGGCATTCCATTTTGTACCCCATGTGGCGGTAGACCACTCGTACCAAGTGGGATAACCGTACTTTTTCCGATTTTCCAAATACGATGCTCCAAGTTGCAGCGCTTCTTTTCTGTCCTTTTCCGCCAATCCTTCTATCCATTGAATGGTTCTCAAAGCATCATCGTCCAATAAAAAATAGAATGGCTTCAACTGCATTGCTTCAAGGTATTTCATACCCAAATCTCCACTGCTGCTTTTTTCTATCAACAGTTCTTCAGGCATAGGAATGATGTTGTTGAAGTCGATGTAACAAGGCGTATTGTCATCATCGGTTTTACCTTTTAAGAAATTCATTACTTTTTGTACTGTTTCCCGGTCTGCGTTTATTTCTAAACGGTTTGTCACATGATTAGGCATAATCTTAGTTTTTTGAAATTGTTAATACTTATTTTCCCTTTTGTCGGTTCTTTCTTCCTGAACCGCTTTGGGGTTTTACGGATGCGGTACACGGCTGTCGGGAAAACTTCATACGGTGGCTTTCCTTGGAAAATTACTCTTACCCCGGTAAGGAAGAATTTTGCAAGAAATGCACTTCAAGCCACCGGATCAAGTGCGACGGCCTACCTTTGCATCTGGTAAAACCAAACCGGTGATGGAAAGAAGAAAAGACGGGAGATATACGAAAGACCGGGGTCGGTATAAAAGGCGGATATTGCTCCGTGAGTAGTGATAAAAAGGAATGGAGCTGATTATAAAAGGAGACGGTTCTGTGTTTCGCCCATTCGATAAAGGATACCGCAACCATCTCTGGCGGATGCGTTGCGGTATTTTGTGGACAGCATTTTATGCGGCCTTGTCCGGCTTGCGCTGCCTTGTTTTCCAGCCGTACACGGCGGCTACATACGGATAGAGGGAACGTGTTCTCCGGCGGAAACCTTCTTCGTCGATTTCACGGTTGTAAATCTTATCGGCGATACGCTCCGCTTCATCACGGTCTTTGGCGATACGATACAAGGTGTAGTTCGTACCGTCATGATGGCCCATCCGTCCGCGAATGTTATAGCCGTCGCCGTACCATTCTGCATCGTCGCACTGGGATTTCAAAATATCGGCAATGGTGCTGCCCAATATTTGATAGCCTTGTCTCCGGCCGTTCCATAATCCCAAGTTGCCGAACACGACAATAATGCCGTCCACTTCTTTATTCAGGTTGCTCCGTTCGTCGTCCAGCCAGCGATATACTTCTTCTGCCCATTCTTCATCGCTGACCTCGTAACAGTCATCGTCCAATATTTCCCGTTGTGAATTTTGATAGTATTCTTTTGCCGTTTCGTCCAACAGGTCATAGCTTGACCAAATCATCTGTTTCATACGTCTTGAATTTTAAGTTTGACTTTTGTTTTTTTATCCCTGCCTTCGGAGGGTTTCCCTCGTCCGGCGGGATTTGATTTTACGTGCGGACCACAAGGCGGACAGAAGGGAAACAAGGCAAGGAGGAAGCGGATAGTCCTATGGACGATTTCATTTGTGTTGAACAAGTATTGACGAGCTTGCGAGTTGATGGTTGTTAACCTCAAATGAAGCCGCGCCTTGCCGGTTCCCGACCGCCTTAACTTTGCACGGGAAAATCAATGGACGACGGCGGACTCTTCGTGTGGAGTATGAAGGAGTATAAAAGTATAGACGTTCCGGAACGGTAACGAGCAAAACAAAAGCGGCCTTCGGGCCGCTTTGTCTCAAAAAGGCAGGAATTACTTCTTGCCCTTCTTCGGTTTCTTTGCCGGTTCCGCAGGAACTTCCTCCTCTTTATCGACAGCCGGATAAAATTTGACTGCAACCGTCACGATGCGGTTGTGCAGCACGCCGTCTTTGTCGGTCCATTCTTCGGGTTTAAAATAGCCCTCCACGGTAAGCAGCGTGCCCTTGGTGAGCTGGTCGAACGACCCGGTATTCTCGTTCTTGCGCCACGCTTCAATGTTCATGAAAGCGGATATACGCTTGGTATCTTCGCCGTTCTTCTCCTGACGGGCCACTGCCAGCGGGAAACGTGCGACACTTGTGGTGGTGAACTGACGGACTTCGGCATCTTTTGCCACGAATCCGGTTACTGCGAAATTGTTCTCGATCTTTTTCATTGCGATTGCTTTTTGAAGTTAATAAATCAGTTTTACGGTGCATAAAAGTAGGTGCAGTAAAGGGCTGCACCAAGGATAGCGCATAAATACTCTTTATTTTGGAGGCGAAGCCCCAAACCGCAAGCCCGATAAAGGAAGATTTGTGCGATACGCCATTGGTCAAGACCATCGGGTCGCGCCCGTCTGCATACTAACTTTGCAACGAAAAACGATATGGCGACTTCAAATAGAAAGCGGTCGCGAAAAAGTCGAGGCGAAACAATCCGCAGCGGACTCGGAAACATGAAAGACCTGTCCGTCCACCGACACAAGACCGCTCCCGTTCCGGCAGGTGGGCGGGAAGAACATCAGGCGAGAAAGTGTATCGGCTGTTTGGGGTTGAAGCGGCAAGAACGATATACCGTTTAACAACCATATACGCTGCATCGTGGAAAATACTATCGGACGAAGATCCGGCAAAAGGCGTGTGCGACGTATCGATATCGCTGTCTCTATCCGGCAAGAGAAATGAGGGAAAGAAGAGGTAAAGGAAAAATGGCCGAAGTCTGCCTTGAAACAAAGCGGAGAAGCCGCCTTTGCATGAGTGGCCGTTCGATATAAAAGGATATGGCGCAGCCGAAATGTATAAAGGGGTATTTCCGAAGGAAACGGTATGAGTGTCTGTTCGGAAATAAAAGAGGGTATCGCACCCGCGTATCTGTTTTAGATTTTAGCCGGTGTAACCGGGCTGAAACTGGTACTCCAGCCCGTACTACATTTACCTTTTTTCTGTTTTGGTCTGTAATTCTACCGGCTCGTCATCCCATGTCAGTTCTTTGCCGAGAAGTTTGTAAACAGTCCCTTTGGGGAGTTCTATCTCGATTGGTACATTGTACACTTCTTCCAAATACTCCCAATGCCCACACCGGCCCCGAACGGGCTTTTCGGGCATAATCCATTCTGTTCCGTCTTTATTTACTGCCAACCATGCCATAATATCACATTTTTAGTCTGTTCCTTAGTAGTAATTTTATTCTTCTTGAGCTATCATTCTCTTACTGTATTCCAAAATTTTATCCATCGTAAGCCACTCCGGTTTTTCTCCCTCCTTGAAGCTATCATGCAGTTTTATCATAAACTCAATTTGCAATTTTTCGTCGCCAGCCCATAAGGTTTTGGGGTGTCTGTTACCGTAATTGAGGTAATACTCGCAGTCTGACCGTAAGCGGTCTAACAGTTGGTATCTGAAAACCGAATCCCTGTGTATTACTTCGTCTACCGTTACTCTTCCATTTGAATTTGTTACATCGTTTGTCATAACCTATAAAATTTTGAGTTTTCTTTTTCCCTCTTGTAGCACCTGCTACTTTCGGGCCTGATTTAATTATGTCGCCTCGAAAGGTGTCATAGCTCTTTATGCAAGGTTTCACGATTAAATACTACCCGTGCGAAGCGGAGGGTGGAGATTTTGTCGTGAACCGTCAGGCTTTGACCTTGCATACAAGAACGGCATGACAAGTACCTTTGCGACACAATTTATATCAGGCAGCCCGAAAGCGATGTGCGAACACAGGGAAGAGAAGGTCTCGTGTAAAAGGTTGATGGGCGATAAAAAGGGTTTGCAGCGAAAAGAGAAATATAAACGGGTATTCCGGGGCAGTATAAAAATTGATCGTGAGGATAAAAGGGGGATTGTGCCAGCATGTCTATTGCGAGAAAGAGGAACGGGCTGAAGCTGGTAGTTCCGGTTCAGCCCGCAAAGCGCATTGGAGGTCTTTTGCCTGTTCCTGTCAGAAATGGGCTACCATAATCCGATGTTTGAAAATCCTGTTTTTATCGCTCGGTCGCCGTTGCTTTATCCAGATATGGTGTGCTCCGTATCCGAATATGAAATAGTCGTCGAGCGTGGTTTCGTTCTTCAAGCGTTCCATACTTGCCCGAAGTTCGGTTTCGTCAGTTGCAAAAAGAATCGTGTTCATGATTCGGAAATAGATTTCTTCCGCTTCATCGCTATAGCGGCAAAAGACGTGTTCGATTGTTACGTTCATGGTTCTATTGGTTTGATTGAGGTGTTTCGGGTACATTAGTCATTATTGATTCTCCGTCTTGATTGAAAATTTCTATTGTCGGGTTGCCGTCGTTTTCTTCGGGGAGCATAGATTCCGATGTATCGGTCAATGCTTGCCACTCTTCATAGCAAAGACGGTTGTCAATGATGTTCGACACGTCCTCACAGTTCCATGAGCGGACGATTGCCTCGGCTTCTTCATAACTGTCCGCTTTCACACTGAAATAATCCCGTTCCCAACTTGTAACCTTACGGTCTTGATAAAATTTGTATTCTCCCATATCCTTGTTGTTTTAACCGCTTACTTCTACAATATCCTCTATTCTGCCGTACAGTATCGAGCGTAACGCTGTTTTGTCAATCGCATAATACTCGTGAATACTTCCGTGCTGTTTGACGAAATACCGTTTGAGGATGTCGGAAAAGTCAAAGTGATAACCGCTCAAGGCAATTCCACGTTTGAAATAGATACTTTCCCATACGTTACGGGTAATCCAGTTCTTTTCTTCCCGGTTTAACTTGCCTCCGTTGTTCAGGTGTACCCGCAATTTGTAAACCTTGCTGTCCTGCAATGTCGCCAGTTCGGGAATGTCCCATTTGACGAATTTTGTTGCTATCTGTGTCATACGTTTGCTATCGTTTAATCATGGATAATCACTTCATCACGGTATTCTGAAATTTCCTTGCCGCTTTCAAGGCGGACAACTATGGTATTGCCATAGTCGCCCACGATTGTGCCTTCCATGTAACCTTTATATGGATTGAGCAACGTGCAGGACAAACCGATAATATCGCTATCTTCTTCGTATTCGTACATAGTGAATTGTGTTTAGGTTTAGGATAACTTAATGTTCCATTTACCTTGCGAGAATATCCGAAAGCTCACGTATTCGTCCTCTAACTCGTATGTCAGTATGCGGATATAGATTTTGTCTTTGGCTGCCAATAAGGCTATTAATTCGTTGATTGCTTTTTCCGGGTATTCCCAGCGGGAATCAAATTCGGCATCTACCGTGTCGCCATACCGGTTGACAAAGCCGTTGAAATTATCGTCCAGAAATGCCTCTATCTTATTGAGGTCTTGTTTGTTTTCCGTACTTGCGTGGAAAATGTTTGTTGCGTAGTTTGCCATAACTTTGAATTTTAAGTTTTCTTTTTTCCCTCTTGTAGCATCCAGCTACTTTCGGGCTTGATTTAATTATGTCGCTTCAAAAGGTGTCATGGCTCTTTATGCAAGGTTTCACGATTAAATACTACCCGTGCGGAACGGAGGGTGGAGATTTTGTCGTGAACCGTTAGGCTTTGACCTTGCATACAAGAAAGACATGACAAGTACCTTTGCGACACAATTCATATCAGGCAGCCCGAAAGCGGATGTGCGAACACAGGGAAGAGAAGATCTCGTGTAAAAGGTTGATGGTTTATAAAAAGGGGGTTGCAGCGAAAAGAAAAATATGACGTGGAATGTTTTTTTCTTTTGGCTGTACAATGGGACCGGAGTGTTTTACGAAGTTCGGGAAAAGGTTTAGTTTAGTCCATTAGCCTATATATATGCTAAATCAAAGTAAACTATATTTAGGCAGCCAAATTTGCCTGCCTATAAGTTTTTCCTTATCTTTGTATGAACTAAAGAATACTTGCTTTTTTCTTTTGGCTGCAGTGGTTCTTGGAAGCTCACATGCAACCATCGGACGAAAAAAATCTGGTGGGAAGCTGTTCAAGAAGTCCCGATTATAAGCAAGTGCAAAGAAAGAAACAGAGTGAAAACAAAAAATTGGGAAATACCTTTAATTAACGATTTTGTTTCTTGTTTGTTCCTTAATTAAAATCGTGAAATTTTCAACAATCTGATTTTCAAATCATTATATAAACTATTTTTGAGAGATTGAATTTATTGACAATAAATATTCGGAAGCAGCTAGATTACTTCCTGGCGTATGGGATTCAAGTAAGAGAAACAGGGCTACCTCTTCTGCTGCCTTGGCTTTCAAGGCTCGGCTGTTGCTTTATGCCGCCTCGCCGTTAGTCAATGGGAATAGTGAGTTTTATTCCGACTTTAAAAACCCCGACGGCACTTTTCTGATTAACCAGACTTATGACCGGGAAAAGTGGAAGAGAGCGATGGATGCTGCCAAAGAGGCCATAGACCTTTGCGAAGAGAACGGTTACAAACTTTATGGAAATTCGACCAATGACTTGGAGCAAGGGAAGAAAAACTATCATGAAGCCTTTGTCGGTGATGGGATCAGTGGTAGCGGATTTAACTGGAATGAAGTCCTGTTTGGCTTTGCTGAACAGGGAACTATTTCCTACTGTATCAAGAATATGGCTCCTCGTGTTGAATTTACAAGTTATTCGACCAAAGGTTTTAGAGGGTCCTTATTCCCGACGTGGGATTGTGTGAGTAGGTATTATACCAAGAACGGTCTACCTTGGGCAGATGACCCCGAGACTAAGAAGCTTGATCCGTATTCCATTGCACCAGGTGATAGTACGGTACGTTTTCACAGGAATCGTGATCCGCGCTTTTATGCCTCTATTGGCTTTGATCGTGGAAATTATGACGTGCAGGGAAAGACAATAGTGCTCAAATGCAGACGTGGTGAAATGCAGCAGAATAATGGCAATGCCAAGGATGAGTATCAAACGGACAACGGTTATTATTGTCAGAAATGGGTGTCTAAATATGATACCTATAATAGGACTACCGATCAAATAACCTACAACCGTTGGTGCTTTCCTTATATGCGTCTGGCCGAACTCTATCTGAGTTATGCAGAAGCGGATTTCGAATATAGCGGCACACTGAGTACTGCCAGTCTGTCCTATTTGAATAAAGTACGTGAACGTTGCGGATTACCTACCTTTGCAGATTCATGGGCAAAAGCCGGTGGTATTCCTTCAGGAGAGAAGTTGCGCGAAATATTACATGATGAACGCTCCATTGAATTGGCTATGGAAGGCAGACGTTTCCATGATATGCGCCGTTGGAAAATTGCCCATACTGAAATGATGCGTTATCAGAAATCCTGGACATTATCCGGAAAAACCGCTGATAGTTTTTATAAACTTACGGACATGAAAGAAACCGGCGTTCGTAATTTTACCGCTCCCAAGAACTATTGGCTTGCTATTCCACAAGATCAGATAGAAGTAAATCCCAATCTAGTGCAGAATCCGGGATACTAGAGAATCAGCTCTTATATAACTAACAATTAGAGGAAAGGACAAAATGAAAAAGGTAATGTGTTTATTGGCAATTATGTTTATGATTGCCAATACTTCGGCACAAACACGGGTGATTGCCCATCGTGGTTTCTGGAAAACCCAAGGATCAGCACAGAATAGCATTACATCTTTGTTGAAAGCGGATTCTATAGGATGTTATGGTTCGGAGTTTGATGTCTGGCTGACAAAAGATAATGGTTTGGTGGTTAGCCATGATGGGATTATTCAAGGGCATAAGGTTGAAGAGTCCACTCTGAAGGAATTAACCGGGTTATGGTTAGCGAATGGAGAATGCGTACCCTCCTTAAAAGAGCTTCTGGAAACAGCTAAGCGGAAAACATCTTTGAAGCTGGTGCTGGAGTTGAAAGCTCATAGTAAACCCGAACGGGAGATAAAAGCTGTTGAAGAGATCGTTTCGATGATAAAGAAGATGGGACTCGAACCCCGGATGATATATATCACCTTTTCGTCTCACGCATTAAAGGAACTGATCCGTCAGGCTCCCACAAGCACTCCTGTATATTATCTGAAAGGGGACTTATCTCCACAACAACTGAAAGAATTGGGTAGTGCCGGACCGGATTATCACTTCTCTGAATTTTACCGTTATACCGATTGGATTGAAAGTTGCCATGCCTTGGGGCTAAAAGTGAATGTATGGACGGTTAATAAAAAAGAGGACATGCAATACTTTTGGGATAAAGTCGACTTTATCACTACAGATGAGCCGTTGGGACTGTTGAAAGATATAATGAAGGTCAAATAGATATATTTTCTGAGATAATGTATAGTCCAACTGATTACCTTTAATAATCTGTTGATTATTTATGTTTTTGGAAAATGAGTTTCAAGTTTTCAAACGACTGTTCATGTTGATACAGTTGAATGCTGATTGAAAACAAAACAATAGCGGAAACAATGAATGTCAATCTTGTATAAGAAGGCAAACGTCCAAATTTATAGTTCAGCTCCATTAATCGAACTGAATAGGGGTATTTATTAAATAATATAAAATTAGCCAACTAATTCATAGCCAAATTATTGCGAATTAGTTGGCCTTTTTGTATCTTTAGGTATTCCGTGCGACAAGAAGTCGTACAAGTAATTGTTCAGCACTGTGCCTGAACCTATTGTTCTGTCAATAGTAGTCTAAAGAGGCGTGCTTTACCAGTCATGGTTTAGTGCGAAGCCCTCTTGACAATGCAGTCCTTTACAGAAATATCCAATGTATAGGCTGTTAGGCTGACTGATATGAGTAACATATGTGAATCGCTACACCATCGTAATAAAGAAATAGCTTACGGATATTTATAAGCTATAGCCAAAAGGTGGGTAGTCAGGATAGTCTTTTGGGAATGTAAGGCTACACGGACATCATACTGGCGGTGGAGGGGCGGGCTCTAAGTCGGGCGTCAGTTACTTGTACGGAACTTGGTAAACCCGTATTTCTCCTGTCTATGTCAGGCAGGTAAGCCAATTGCAAGAAAAGCCGAATGTGGTGCGGGTAAAGGATTGCGGAGAAAGTGAATGATTCTGTGTAATGCGGAGGATAGAGGTTTAAACATCACCCCATGCGAAATCAGGCAGACTTCCGCAGGGTAATTCTTTGTGAAACGATTGTAGAACTTTAATAAAATGAAGAAACTGCAAATGAGCAAGGCAAAAGCCGAGTGTGCATCTTTAACCGTACGAAACACGACATGAAAAGATATCGATTCTTCCAAATATGAGCGTAAAGTGAGAAAACTGCAGGTCCGAATAGCAAAGGCCCACAAAGAAAAGAGGTACAACAAGGTAAAGGCCTTACGGTACCTACTTGCCACTTCCTACGAAGCCAAGGCATTGGCGATAAGGAAAGTAACTTCCAATAAAGGTAAACGTACGGCAGGGGTTGACCATATGAAGTGGGACACTGATGCCAAGAAAATAGAAGCTATATGTTTATTGAAAAGGAGAGGATATAAGGCCTTCCCGCTGAGGAAGGTCAACATAGCCAAAGCAAATGGCAAGACAAGATCTTTGGGAATACCAACCATGAAGGACAGAGCCGTGCAGGATATATCTTATGGCTTTAGAACTTATAACTGAAAGTGAAGCGGATGCGAACTCATATGGGTTCAGAAAGTTTAGAAGTACTGCGGATGCAATAGACGCACTTCATAGATGGTTGAGTAGAGACTGTTTACCACAATGGATACTGGAAGGTGACATTAAGGGTTGTTTTGATCATATTAATCATGAATGGCTTCTCAACAATGTGTAGATTGACAGGCTGGTATTAAGGAGATGGCTGAAAAGCGGAGTAGTATTTAATTGCAAAGTATCAATAGATACGCTACACTTTTTCTTTTCGTTGGCAAATCTTAATCCGTATCTTCGTTGCATGAAAGAAGATATACGGATGCGCCAAAAATGGCTTGAGCTATACGTCGAAACGGGTTCTGTGACAAAAACTGCCCTTCGGTGCGGGATTACCCGTTCCACGTTATACCGTTGGATAAATTGCGAGAAAGAACAAGGCAAGTCGGAATTGTCCGATAAGTCTAAACGTTCATCAAGACTTGCCAATATGAAGATAACACCTGAAATTGAAACCATTATCCTTAATCTGTGCGTGAGACAAGAAGATGGGGAGCGCAACGGATTGCCAACTATCTGCTTAGGAAGAGAATAAAGCTCTCAGGCATGACGGTGTGGCGTGTGTTGAAAAGCATCAGGTCAAAGCTGTTGTGAAACGTTGCGAGAAATTTATTTCTTCTTCCAGCCGATTTTTTCCATCGGCAACATCCGGATAACCATATACCCCCGCCGTTGTTCATAGCGGCAGGAAAAACATGCCTGACGGCGATACGTGACGCACGGCACTCAAACCCTCTATTCCAACGTGAAACTGACCGCAGAGAGGGATGCCGCCACGGGCGACCTCGTGTGGAAGTCCAAGGACAACACGACACTTGTGGGGGGATTGTCGGATGAGCACTACTACCTCTACTATCCCTACTAAACGGATATGAGCGGAAAGACTGCCACTCCCACAGGCTCAGCCTTGACCGACACGGAATTCTTCGCCCCGTTGGTTTCCGCTTGGCAGCCTCAGGACGACCAAAGTACTCATGCGGCATATACCGCCTCCGACTTGATGACTGCCGAAGGCTCCGCAACGACAGGGGAAGACAACACCCTCCACCTCTCTTTCACCATGAACCATCGTATGGCATTGGCCGTCATCGAGATGCCGAATACCGTTAAATACAAGTTTACCGACGAGAGGATTCCTGATTACGCCGTGTCACCCGCCACTACATTCTCTGGCATTGCCCAGCCGCTGCGCGTGAACGATGGTACATACCGCTACTTGGTGAATCACGCGACTCCCGCACCGACTATCGAAGGACATTATGACGAGGGAAGCAAGGAGTTCACCATAACCCCGTCCGGCCTTTCTACCGGCAGTTACAAGAGATACAAGGTGGACGGCGCGGTGACAACTGTAAAGGACTACACGATGCAACGGGGAGATTACCTGCTCGCCGACGGCAACCTGCTGCCTAAGGGTACTACCCTGACCGAGGAGCAGAAGGCAAGCGTGGCGGCCATCGTCTTCTGGACACCGGCAGAGACCAATCCTGAAGGACGGATCACGCCGGCGTCTCTGGATTTCGACAAGATTATGGTGAAAGAACATCCCAATTGCACCCATGGCCTTGCCGTGTCGATTAAAGATGCTCCGGGCAACGTCTCGTGGCAAAACGTTAACGACTGGGTGGCGGATTTTCAAAGAGGAACAGATTTCAATCCTGTCGATAAGGATGAGTACGTAAACATTGCCACTGGTTTCGATGCGACCGGCAACATAAACAGGATACTCGGTTACCAGAACACGAAAGTGCTGTGGGCGTATAACGGATATTGCAAGACAAACGGCAAAACCGATGCCTTGGTCAATCCTGCTGAGGTCCTGAAAACATTTATCGCAAATAATCCAGCCCCGGCAAACAGCACCGGATGGTTCTTGCCGTCGGTAAAGGAACTGCACATGCTATGTTATAAGGATGTCGATAATATTGCGTACACACGGGACAACACAGAGACGAGGGATATAGTCGAAGTCTCCATCTCCGCCGTTGGCGGTGACGCATTGTCACCGCGCAATAACCATAAACGTTTCTGGTCTTCTTCGGAGAGCCCCAGTAATAAGAATGGCGCTTTTAGCGTGTATTTCTACAATGCCTTCGCACAGCTCAGCGAAAAGGACGGCGCACTCAATGTGCGTGCCGTGTGCGCTTTCTAACCACATAAAACAAAGAAAAATAACGATGTGAAAGGAACAGGATATTCCGGACGATGGATGCGCATCAGCGGCTGGTAGCCGATGTTGATGCTCGCGGGCGGGCTACTCGTCTCTTGCGGCAAGATGGAAACGGGAGAATCTACTACACGTTTACCCGATGGCAAGTACCCATTGCGACTGACAGCGGAGGTGGCGCAACCGCACCCCCGTGCCGGCGGCAAGGAGATAGGAGTGATGCTGGATGGCATGCTCAGCCTCCAAAGGTACGTAATGGACGCCTCGGGCAATACTGTCCCAAAGGATGCTGAAAACACCATTTACCGGAAGAGCACTACCGAGACATGTGTCACGGCACGGACTCCGAATGCCGATATCGACCAAAGTGGCGGGTATGCCGGCTTCGGCCTTCTATACGTCACCGTAGTGGGAGGTTATGACCAAGCCGTCAGCCTCCGTTTCAACCACCGCATGGCAAAAGTAGAGTTCACGCTCATGGCGGGCGAAGGTGTCACGGAGGAAAAACGAATGAAATAGACGTGGTGCAGACGGTGCCGGGCAACACCTGGATTGATGGCGGCGAGGAGAATGTGGCGGTAGCCAAAACAATACACTACACTGCCGATGAAGTGAAGGCTGGGGACTACATCTATTCGGGCAGGAGCACTTCGGACGGCGGACTGCGCAAACGCTATCCCAATGGGAAAGCTCAGGTCATCGCAGACCCGAAGCCGCAATCCGTAGCGGGCAAGACGGTCGCCGGTGTCGTCTTCTGTATACCGAAAGACACTGACCCCACAGGCAGACTAACCCCAGCCCGACTTACTGATGATAAGATTATGATGAAAGATTTTCCGAATGCCGAAATTTGGAATTATATAGTCAACCCATCCCTCGTCGCTGCCGGCGGTCCGACGCCAATTTATACCACCTCTTACTGGTCGTCTACGGAGGCATATTATAGCCCTAACAATGCATATGCCATACACTTTCCAGATGCCACTCTGGAAAGTAATGATAAGTACTTATAAAGTTAGGTTTCTGGCCGTGTGCGCTTTTTAATCACATTAAAGAAAGAAACTGTAGCAAAGCATTCTACATTCGATTCCGGCGGCGGTGCTCCTATCGCTTGCCGCCTGTACGCAAGAAGAGCTCCCGGGCAACCAAGACAAGGCGCAGCAACTTACTTTCTCCGTTACCGATGGTGGATATACGTCGGCTGTTCGCAAAACCACCCGTACTGTGGAGAATGGCTGCCAAACCAAGTTTTCCGAAGGCGGGGCCTGCGGCCTATACGTGGTGCGGGGCACTCAAACAGTCTATTCCAACGTGAAACTGACAGCCGAGAGGGATGCCGACACGGGCGGTCTCGTATGGAAAACTGAAAGTCCGACACCGCTCACAGGCGGGCTGTTGGACGAACACTATTATTTCTACTATCCCTATCAGGCACGAGCCTCAATACTGGGGCAGGGCGGCTGTTCGCCTTCATCATTACGGTGAACGAGTTAACCGTGCCCGGCTTGTCGGTGCGGAGCGAAACATACACCATCTCCGACAATAAGACCTGCCATATCCTGGAGTCTGTCTGCCCGTGATGTTATCCTCTCATCGAATTCCTGTACTCACTCGGGCTCATTCCATAGTACTTCCTGAACACCTCCCTGAAATATCTGACATCGGAGAACCCCGAGTCATCCGAGATTTCCGTTATCGAACAGTCTTTTTCCCTGAGCAGTTGTGCCGCATATTGCAGCCGCATGGAGCGGATATAGTCAGCCGGGGCATGGCCGGTGAGCGCCTTCAACTTGTTGAAAAATCCGGTGCGGCTCATGTTCTGCATGCCACAGAGCATGTCCACACAGAAACCGGGGTTGTCGATATTCTTCATGACGCATTCCCTTACGGAGGCCATGAATTTCCAGTCCCGGGTATTGTGGCAGTCCGGCGGAACCTGTCCGACTCCGTCCTCAAGACCGGCGTATGCCCGTTTGAGCAGTGCCCGGTTTGCCAGTATGTTCCTGATATTCGCCCTGAGCACGTTTATGCTAAACGGTTTGGTGATATAGGCGTCAGCTCCGTTTTCCAGCCCCTCCAGCATGTCCTTCTCATCTCCCAAGGCGGTCAGCAGCATGACCGGGATATGGGATGTCTCAATATCGGATTTGACGGACGCGCAAAGTTCGTCCCCTCCCATTTCAGGCATCATAACGTCCGAAAGTATCAGGTCCGGATTGTATTCTCTCGCCACAAGCAGCGCGTCCCGTCCGTTGGAACAGGTTTGGACCAGGTATTCCTCTTTCAGCAGCCCCTCAAGGTAGGTCCGCAAATCGTCATTGTCCTCCACAATAAGAATACGCTGCCGGTCCCCGCCGGTCATTGTTGGAAGGATCTCACGCATGGGGCCGCAATCCGGTCCCATGCGGGTTTCCCCGGTATCCTGTTTCCTGGGCGAAGCAACGGGGCATGCCTTGTCAAGGCGTCTGCTCCTCAGGGGAAAAATAACACATACCATGGTCCCCTTCCCCTCGGTACTGGTAACGCGGACCCTGCCTCCGTGCAGCCTTACCAGCCTATGTACCATCATCAGTCCGACACCGTTTCCCGCCACTTGCAGATTGACGGCATTACTGCCCCTGAAATGGTTCCTGAACAGTTTCTTCCGTTCCTCAGGTGGAATGCCAATCCCCGTGTCTTCCACTTCCACACCCCATACATGCCGGTCCGCGAAGGCACGGACCTGGATACTCCCGCCCCGTGGAGTGTACTTCAGTGCGTTGGACAGTATATTCTTCAATATAGAGTCCATTTTGTCCTTGTCAAACCGGACATTCAGGTAAGGGAAGCCGCTCTCACGGGTGATATCGATGTCCCTGATGGAGGCATATGTGCGGAATGCCTCACAGGTCGTCTCCAGATAACTGTTGAGCTCATATTCCGAGACATGAAGTCTCAAGGTGTAGTTGTCCGTACTCTCGAAATCTATCAGGCTGGTGACCAATCCCAGAAGTCCGTCCACGCTTTTCAGGGCCATCCGTACATTGTCCATCCCCTCCGCCTTCACCATGTCTTTCTCCACCACCTCTTCCAGCGGAGCCTTGATCAGCGTAAGCGGAGTACGGACATCATGGGCAGTATGTATGAAGAAGCACGTCTTTTCGTCTGATATCCTTTTCTGCCTGCGCAACATGGCAACGCGAAAAGACACCACCCCAGCCAACACACACAATGACGCATATCCGGCAATGGCCCATGTACCCGCCCACAGCGGCCGGGCGACACTCAGACCGAGGCTTCTTTCCTCATACACCTTGTATTTCTCCTCATTGGAGACGGCACGGATACGCAGGGTGTAGTTGCCTGGGGGCAGGCTCGTGAACTGTATCCGCCCGCTCTGGACCGGATGGCTCCAGCCCTCGTAGAGCCCCTCCAATTTCCATGAATATAGGATGTTCGAGGGATAGTCGTAGTTGATGGAGACAGCTTCCAGGGAGAAGGTATTCTGGTCATATGCAAGTTCCAGCCTGACGGTATTGTCAATATCCTCCCTCAAGGGGGATCCCTTGTCCCCGGGATAGACGGGGCGGTAGGAGATCATGAAATCCCGCAGGAGCATCCGAGAAAAATGCGGGGCGGGTATCCTCATGTCGGAGGGGAACATGACGGCTCCGGTGTTACTCCCGAACACGAAGCTTTCCCCGTGCCGGAAAGTGGATACCCCGGCATTGAGGCATACGCTTGCCAGCCCTTGTTCTGCCGTCCAGTTTCTGAAAGTGCCGCTCTCACGCCGGAACAGGGCCACGCTGTTTTCGGTCCCCAGTAGCAGGGTGCCGTCCGCACGGGGGACAATGGTATGGATGTTATTGGATATCAGGGCGCAGTTCTCGGTCTGGTATTGGCGGACGAACCTGTCCTCCACGCTGTCATAGACGAGAAGTCCCGCCCCGCCGGTGCCGATATACAGGAGCCCGTCCGGTGCCTGGTACAGTGCATAGACATGAACCGCCTCGACTGGAAAGGCGATATGTCTGCAGGTCCCCCCGTGCCCGTCAAGCAGGTACAACCCCATGCCGGTACCGATCCACATCCATTCCGGAGCCTTCTCCAGTATGGCGGTGATGGGGCCCGGGACCGGGTACAGGCGTACTGTGCCGTCATGGGGATCGAAACGTTTGAGATTGTGGCAGCCCCCTGTCCATATACATCCTCCGGAATCTTTTCCGATGTCATTGATATACTGGTCTGGACGCCCCTCTGCTGCAAAGGAGGGGGGAAAGTATTCCACCCTCCCGGTTTTCTTTTCGATCCTGTACAGGCCCGAAGCGTACCCGCCGGCGCAGATGACACCCGGCGAGACCTCGCAGAGCGTCAGGAAGATATGGTTCCCGCCATCCTGTATCCCATCGGACCGGCTGAGAAAGGAGCGCCACCGTCCTACCGCAGGCTGCAGCAGGCTGATCCCGTTGCTGGTGGCGAACCACAAGTCGCCTTCGCTGTCTTCGATGACATCATGCACCTGATCGTTAACCAGCGACCGGCTGTTGCCCGGTGAGTGCCGGAACCATTCATAGCTCTGGTAGCGGTTATTCCGGATTGTGACTCCGGCGGGGTAGTTGGCAAGCCAGATACGGTCCCCGCCATCCACATAAATGTCATTGATATTGTCTCCGTTCATGCCGTTGTGGCTGGCGTAGTCGGCGGTTATATAGGGTTTGGGCACTAGCGAGTCCATATCCATCCTGTATACCCCCCTTCCGCCCGTGGCTATCAGCAGCTCCCGGTCATTGAGAGGGGTGATCCGGTTGACGGCCACATTCCGCAGCGTACTGCCTGCGGACACTCCGTATACAAGTATGCCCTTCCTGAAGGTTCCCACGAACAGTTTCTTCGAACCGGGGTGGTAGTAGAGTTCGCTGACCGGCGTCCGGATGCTGTCCGTGTCCGCAAGCGCCTCAAGGACACCGTCCCTTTCCCGTACCGGAAAAAGTCCGTTCACGGTACCGATGAAAAGGTTTGTACCGTCCGTCTCGCTGATAGCGGTTATATCACCTCTTAAACGGGAGACCAGCCGCTGCGCAATGCCTGTGCGGGTGTCATAGCGGATGATATGGTCACCCTGACAGAGCCATATGCGGTCCCCACGGTCCATATAGGCGTAACAGAGCATGCCCGTGGCGAAGTCATCCTGAAGACCGGGTATCCTGTATACCATCCGGAAACGGTCATGGAGGGTGTCGTAATGGAAAATACGGCCTTTCCTTCCCACAACCCACAGCGTGTTCTCCGTGTCGGTGTAGAGCCAGTTCAGATTGACTTGCGGGGCCACCTTCAGATTGCCGTCAAGAACAGTGTAATGCCTGATCCGCTTGCCGTCATAACGGTCCATCCCCTCCTGGGTGAGGAACCACATGTATCCCCTCCCGTCTTTTTGGATACGGTAAATCCTCCGGTTACTCAATCCGTCCTCTATTCCCAAGTATTTATATATCTGGGCTCCGCACATGGAGGAAATTCCCAGCATGAGGAATGCGGACAGTATTCTTCCCATATTCCGAACACGTGTCATTCTGATGTAAATTAGACAACAACTGTTGCAAATATATAAAAATATAAATTAATATACAAATTTAAACATAACCTCGGATGTCGGCATCAGGCGGTATGTCCTCAATGTCATGTACCCCGGAAAATAGCTGCATACGGGACCGGCCCATGATATGAACATATTCCGAGAGGCGGTTGTTCAATTGACCCGACGGAATTATGGCTTGCCGGGCTCGGGACTGTCCGCAAGGGTACGTTGGTCCGGTGTGCGGAATACCATCCATACCTCCGGTCCGAATTTATATCCGCGGGTGGTACAGGTGCCGGTCGAGGTTTGGCAGCCCCCAATAAAGCGGGCCGAATTGTTTGTAAGCACTCTTACCCTCATGCCCGATTTATAGATAATCTTCCAACAGTAAGAAGTTATAATTCGCATTTAAGAACAATGGCGGGCATTTCTTGTTAATATTATAATCATATAAAAGAGGCGCATCCGTTAGTGCCAGATTTGTTCACCACTTTCATCGTTGCGTATCGTATTGCGAGTTGTCCGTATCAGATGTTTATCCCCTCTTTCTTAAGACTTCCTGAGAACTGCCTGGGAAAGGACGGCTTTCCGCATTGCGACTTCATCCACAGCCCTTGGCGGTATAGCCATGCCTTTCACGGGGACTACGGTTGATTCATGCGACACAGCAGATTCCGGTGCTATAACAGGGTTGCCTACATACTTGTGCCTCTTTTCAGCTTGCTGTCCAGATCCGAGTTGCGCACTTTACCCGCAGGTTGGACGGTTGTACATAACAATATTGATCTTTTTGGGGGCTAAAAGTCGAATATCCCCTTAAAGTAAGCGCCTGAGTAAGTACATCTTCTACAGTTCATTTTCCCTCCTTACTTTTGCTGCAAAAAAAATAATATCCTATGATGCAGCGACGTAAACACATGATGAGCAGAGAAAAATTTATCTCCGTTCTTTTCCGTCAGCAGCAGAGTGGTTTGTCCATTGCTGATTTTTGTGAGAATGAAGGTTATAGCCGTAGTAGATTCTATCTTTGGAAACAAAAATACGGTATAACGGAGCGGGAGTTATTGGCAGAAGCCTCCCGCTTAGGGGTTAAAGACAGCTTTGTCCCCATAGTAATCAATGGCGACACGCCATCCCCCGGTATATCTCACGAGGCTCCCCTGCCATCTCCCCAGCCTAGCGTCCCCTTTCCCTTGAAAGGAAAGGACAGCTCTGAAATATCCTTGGAATTACCCAACGGATTGAAGTTGAAGTTTAAAGGGTCTTCCGGCTGTGAAGCTGCCCTGAATCTGATCTCTAAAATATATAATGCCAATGTTCTGCCTAAATGACAGCATGAGATATTTCCTGTGCCCCGGTTATACGGACATGAGGAAAGGTATGTTCACTCTTTGCGGCCTTGTGCATGAGAGGATGGGAGGCGACATCAGAAGTGGGGAGGTATTCATTTTCTACAACCGTTTCCGGACCAAGATAAAATTGCTCCATGCCGAACCGGGCGGTCTGGTCCTTTATGAGAAACTGCTTGAAGAAGGCACCTTCAAGATACCCGCCTATAATCCTGCCACCCGTTCTTACCCCATGACCTGGAGTGACCTGGTCGTTATGGTGGAAGGCATCAATGAAGATGTCAGCAAAGGCAGGCAAAGACGGCTTTCCAATTTGAAAAAGCATTGGTAAAACAGTTGTAAACAAACAGCTTGAAGGCTTGTTTTTCTTGTTGTTTTTGACTATCTTTATATCATCAAAAAAAAGATATTGAATGGCAAAAGAAGATGCAACCGGACAAGCTGTGGAACCCTCAATGGAGCAGCTGCTGGATATCAACCGTAAACAGAGTGAGATCATCTCAGCCCAGGCAAGGACCATAGAAGAACTCCGGGGTACGATAGTTGAGTTGAACGCCTCCCTGGCATGGCTGAAGAGGAAGGTGTTCGGAAAGATGAGTGAGAAATGCAAGCCTGTCGATAACGGAGACCCGAAGCTCCCTTTTGACTATGGCGACCTGGAACAGATAGAGGCGGAAATCGAAGATGCCCGGAGCAGGGCGGCTGAACAGATTACCGTCCCCAAGTCCCGGGCCGCCAATAAAACGCCGCGCCGTAACCGGGTCGTCATGGATAACCTTCCGGTTGTAACAGTCGTCATCGAACCGGAGAATGTCGATTTAAGCAGATACGTCAAGATAGGCGAGGAACATACCAGGACCCTTGAGATGAAACCCGGCTACCTCTATGTGAAAGACACGGTACGTCCCACATACGCCCTGAAAAATGAAATGGAGGCCGTTGATAACGGAGAAAAGGCTGTAATAACCGCTCCCATGCCACTGATGCCCATATATAAAGGTATGCCAGGGGCTTCCATGCTCGCTGAGGTCCTTTTACAGAAATACGAATATCATGTCCCGTTCTACCGACAAGTGAAACAGCTGGAACATCTGGGTGTGAAACTGTCCAAAAACACATTGGACGGCTGGTTCAGACCGGTCTGCGAGCTTCTCAGGCCACTTTATCTGGAACTCAGGAAGAAAGTACTGGCCGCAGATTACTTCCAGGTTGACGAGACCACGCTTCCGGTTATAAACCACGACAGGCATAAAGCCGTAAAAGAATACATCTGGATAGTCCGAGCGGCTGTGCCGCGTCTGCCTTCTTCCATTACGACAACGGATCGCGTTCACAAAAAGTTGCGGTCAGGCTTTTGAAAAACTTCAAAGGATATCTCCAAAGTGACGGCCATCCCATTTATGACGCCTTTGAGGATGGGGAGGACGTATGTCTGTGTGGGTGTCTCGCGCATATCCGCAGACATATAGAGCTGTGCAAGGAAGAAAATCTGGAATATGCCATGCAGGGACTCAAATTTATCCAGGATATGTATAATGTGGAATAACATGGCGGATAAACAGGAACTCCCGTATGAAGGACGTGCTGAATTACGCCAACGTCTATCCAAGCCGATGCTTGACAGCTTTGAACTCTGGCTTAAAAACACATACCCTAAAGTTCTAAAACGAAGTCTTATGGGAAAAGCCATAGCCTATGCCTACTCCCTGCTGCCAAGAATGAAACCGTATCTCCATGACGGAAGAATTTTCATTGACAACAATCGCTGTGAGAATGCCCTGAGGCCACTGGTCATATCAAGAAAGAACATGCTGTTCTGCGGAAACCACGAAGCGGCTGAGAATACGGCTATAATCTGTTCCTTGCTTGGCTCATGTAAGGAACGTGGTGTCAACCCCAGAGAGTGGCTGAATGATGTGATCAGTAAACTCCCCTATTATCTGGCTCCCAAATCAGACAGAGACCTGAAGGAACTGCTACCGGATGTATGGAGAAAATAATCAGGACAGTTCCGGGAAAATGCAGGAAAAAACGGGAAAAAGCGAGACTGACACTCAATGACAACCCTGAGATAAGTTGGTATATGGAAATTGAGATGCACTTACAATGGAGTGCATCCCACTGAAAAATTGAATGCACAAGATGTAGTTGAGCAGTCGCTTACCCCTTAAAAACAAGGAGCTGACGCATGTGTACAGCCCCTTATTTTTTGTATAGCCCGGCCTCCTCTGGCATATTGCCGTTGCTTCCATCTGTAACAAGCAAAATCAGAATCTATATGCGGAACTTTTTGTTCCCGTAGCTGAGAAAGTCCTTCGTGGCATATTTCACACTGAATGGTCCGTAGTCACCGAGAGCCGAATGCGCAATTTGCTTGTCCGGTTCTGTCACATGCTCGACAGGTTCTCCCGTAGTATCAGTATCCTTGTATGACATAGGCTGCATGCTGGCGATGGCTGACCCGGTAGCCGCCGCACGCAATTTCCTGAACGCATTGGAGAGGATTCCGTCCATCATTGACCAGTACAAGGCGAAGAACGAGGTGCAGGAAAAGGAGGTCTCACAGTTGTAGGAGATAGCCGGGAAGGTATGGAAGAAGGAGGACGAACTGAAACAGTTGAAGTCCGAACTTGCAGCACTCGACCGAAAGATACAGTTGGAGCTTGAGCCGCCTACGCCCGAAGTCGCCGAAAAGGAGAATGACGGACAGGAGGTCAAACCGGATGCGGAAGGTGTACGAAACGTATCTCCACAACACACCGAAGATGTGCCGCAGATACGCAGCTCGGTGAATGAACGCAGTCCGTCTGGCAATTTTATTGCCGACCACATCATCATCGGGCGGCCGGGATTCAACGTCCGTGACGAGTGCAAACCGAAAGGTATAAAAATGTGAACGAGTGTGCGGATATATATGGCAGGATTGGGAACATACCATTCCTTTTCCTGCTTTTTCCATCAATATGACATAATGGCAAGGATACCATACAACAAGCCCTCGATTATATCAAAATAGGGTGTTGAAAGTAAATCGTCATGGCAAATCCGCCATATATTCAGTATTTTCGCTAATTTTGCATTCAAAATAGTTAGGCATAATAAAATGGAACCATCTATATACAGTTATTCACTTTGTATTGCGCTACCGTTGATGTTGTTCTTCGGCTTTTATTTTTTGTTGGCTCCAACCTCGGAAAAAGCCATTTTCAATAATTATCTGCGTTCCCGGCGAATTATGGGGGTAGCCATACTGTTACTTGCCGCCAACTATTCGGTACATTTCTTTTTTGGAATCAGGTTCAAGAATACCGATGCCGCCATCCTGATGAACCTGTCCACCTATTTTTTGTGCTACTGGTTGTTCAGTTCGGCCCTCACCACTCTGCTTGACCGCTTTTATATCACCAAACGTCGGTTACGGACGCATATCTGTCTATGGATACTGTTTTCCATCCTTTCCGGCATCGTTCTGCTGTTGTTACCAAAAGGTGGTTTACAGACAACGGTGATGTTTGCCTTGGCCGCATGGTTGGTTATCTATGGGCTGTTCTTGACCCGTAGGCTTCTCCGGGCCTATCACAGGGTCATCCGCATTTTCGATGACACCCGTGCGGACGACATCGGTGCCTATATCAAATGGCTTTCCATTTTCACCTACTGGGCTGTCACATTCGGGGTGGGATGCGGACTGCTGACATTCCTGCCTGATGAATACGTCTATATCTGGATTCTGTCATCGGTACCGTTTTACATTTATCTCTTCCTTTGCTATCTGAACTATCTGCTGTTTTACGAACAGGTGGAAAACGCGATGGAAGATGGCATGACTTCTGAAGAGGAAGACCTGTGTGACACCACAAACCGGGAACAGGCACAGAGGCAGGATACTCCTTTTTTCCATGCCGAAATAGCGAAAAAAATCAAAGGTTGTATCGATGCGGACGGTTATATCCGGCCCGGCCTTACCATAAAGGAGCTTTCAGATGTGCTTCATACCAACCGTACCTACCTGTCCGAGTACATCAAAACTACGTATGACATGTCGTTCCGCGATTGGATTATCGGACTTCGTATAGAATATGCGAAACGTCTGCTTGCGCGATATCCGAGGTTGACGGTTGCCGACATCTCCGAGAAATCCGGTTTTTTGTCACCAAGCCATTTTATAAGGCTGTTCAAGGAAAATGCGGGCTGTACCCCTAAATGGAGGAAAACAGAGGCGGAATAATACGGTGTGTTATGGATGGAGGAATAGCCCAAACGACAAAAAATAGCCTAAACTACAAAACTAAAATGTTCTAAACCACAAAGATGTGCGATTCTGACAATTGAGACAATTTTTATAGGCAAGAATCGGGCTGAATTTAAATCTTTTCGCTTATTTTGCACTTGTCGGTTGAGCCTGCGTCATCTCCAAAAAGAGTAAAACAGGGTTTTATGGGTGATTTTAACGTGTGTAAAAGAAAATGCTACCCAAATAACTTCAAATAAAGACAACTCTATTTCAAGCGGCAAATGAGTTCTACAGCTTGAATTTGAATAATACAAACAATAGGATTCTCCTTTAAAAAGTCATGAAAAAGATTCATTTACTTCATTACTTATTGTTGTGCTACATGGTTCTTGCGGTAGCTACATCGTGCGGCGATGACGAGGATGACTACGCCCCCGACAATGTAAATGATCCCGAGAAACTAACTGATCCTTTGCCTACTACCGACCAGTTAGGCGTAACACACAACAACACGCTTTATTACCTTTCGTTCTGGAGCAAAGAAGACCATATGATATCCGAGAACATGATAAACCGTTACAAGGAGGCGGTTCCTTATGCTCCGGGAAAGAAGATGGAGGTTGGCGACGCGTTCTTCTTTACCCGGCAGGACATTGACCGGATTCAGTCGGATACCGATTTGCTGGCTGACATCAAGGATATGTTCCATAAGCGGAGCATCGTGATGATGATGGAGGGAGGAACGAACGAGGATTTTAATACCGTCTGCACGTTGCTGGATTGCTATAATCCTTATGCGAAGGAAGATGAGTCTTATTCGGACGAACTGCCGCTGTGGGTATTTTCTGGACCGCTTCCGTCGGCGAGCGGATTCTATTCCAAGCTCAATGCGCTCAGTACTGCTACCGGAGCTGATGGCAAAGAATCTGTACAGACGATTAATGAATACGGGCAGGGATTTCATTGCGACATGACAAGTCAAAGTTTACAAAGAGCCCTGGAACCGAAAGCTCCGTCAAACGGTTCGTCGGATTTGAAAAACTTGATATCTGCCTATATCGTTATCGGTCAAAATAGCTATACCGCACCTCCTGTTCATGGACATGAAGGTAAAGGGACAACCGATAATTTTCAAGTAGAAGCTAAGATATGGACCGCTTATAGCAAAGACCGGAAAGAACATTTTTATTTGGTAAATCTGGGTTTTATAGCCTATGTAGAACCTTCTTTTTATGGAGAATGGCATACCAAGGTCAGTACTCTGAAAATGAAAGGGTATGGCTTTTGCCTGACTGACGTAAATTTGGAATTCGCTCCGGTTCACCCGAATGGTGCCATTATTCATGCACATTCCCCGCAAACTACGGAACGCCAGAGCTCTTATACCAGCAGTGTCTCTTTCGAGTTAGGAGGAAGTGTCAGTGTCACTGGACCAGAGATTTCAGGAGGAATAAGCATTTCCAATAGCCATACGGAAACAATAAATGATATTGAAGTTATCAATAGAACCAATCCGGCCCAAGGAAGCCCACAGCTTAGGTGGTAGTTTAATTTACGCGAACCTTCTTCACATTTTAATATGTTTTGTTACGCGTCGAGTGCTGTCAATGGAGGTGCTAAGGCCGGGATAACCACTTGTAGCTTGTCCACAGATTTTATTATTTCTGTACCTGATGGAGCTGACAACGAATGGAAAGTAAGCATGTATCCAACACTGAAAACATATTTCTTTAGTGACCTTTTTGGATTCCATGATCAATATGAAACGCTATTTGATGATGCGGCAGAAAGCTGGATTGGCATCGAAAAAGTTTTTAACTTGCCGACTGTCGATCTGAAAGATGAATGATTTGTTACGTTGATATTAATAATTTCTAAAGTTATTGGATTATGAGAAAAACATTCTTGGTGATGAGCAGGCTTATCGATTTATTTGTGGATATCTTGCCTATAGATGAGCTTGGGTTTAAACATGTCAAACTTCAATCAGAAGGGAGACCACCGTATAATCCTGCAACATTACTAAAATTGTATTTATATGGTTATAAGCACTCAATAAGATCATCAAGAAAGTTGGAACACTTCCTGTAAAGTAAATGTGGAATTATGGTGGCTATTAGGAGGCTTAATGCCCTCTTTTCGGACAATTGCTTATTTAAAAAAAAATAATGCGGAGGCTTTTAGAAAAGTCTTTAGGCAGTTTGTCCTTATGCTAAAGGATATGGGTCTGATAGAAGGCGAAACCATAGGTATAGATTCTTTCAAGATATTTGCCCAAAATAGTCTCAGAAACAATTATACACAAAAGAAGATAGACAGACATCTTGAATATATAGATAACCGTATTGAAGAATTTGAAGTAGCTTTAGATAAGACTGATAAAGAAGAAGAAAAAGAACTTCTTAAATCTAAGATTAAATTACAACAAGACAGGCGTAAGAAATACGAAACTCTTGATACGGAATTGAAGAATAGTAATGATACTCAAATAAGTCTAACAGACAAAGATTCAAGAGCATTAATGTTAACCAATAATGTATCAGGGGTTGAATATGCGGTTCAAGCAGCCTTTGATAGTAAACACAAATTATTGGTTCACTCTCATATTGGAGCATCAACTGATAAAAGAGAACTATCAACAGCGGCATTGACCGTCCAGGAACTACTACAATTAGATTCGTTCAACACACTTAGCGATGCCGGTTATACTAGCGGCGACCAACTACAAGCCTGTAAATATTCAGGAATATGTACTTATTCATCGCCTATGCCATCAACATCACCTAATTCGAATTCCATACCACTGGCTGAATTTCATTATATAAATGACGGAGATTATTATATCTGCCCTTGTGGAGAACAAATGACAACAACAGGGAAATGGAGAATCCGTCCCAATTATAGATCAAAAGTATATAAAACATCAGCTTGTGTAAATTGCTCAATAAGAGAAAAATGTACTCAAAATCAAAATGGCAGAGTAATAGAAAGAAGTGAATATCAAGATGTAATAGATGAAAATAACGCCAGAGTTATGAATCATCTGTTGCAAGGGCGCGCAGCAGACATTCGTAATGTCGCACAACTTCCGCCTCTTCACCGCCCTGACGGGAACTGCCACAGCCCCCCAAAAACAGTCCAAACAAAAAGACTAAAACAGTTGATCGTTTCATGGTGCTGTTTGTTTAATGGTTAAATTACTGGTCATGCACACAACGGACACTACCGCCCAGCAGATAATGATAACCATAATATTCATTAAACCCTGCAGGTAACCCGGCCGGACTATGAATGTCATTACCGGCACCATGCATTAAGGCCCATCTATTACGATTAACCCTATATGTGGGCGCTGTTTTTCCAGCTCCGATATCAGGATTCCAATATATTCCTGTATGTAATACAGAGGCAGGAGAATGTCGTTGAGGTGATGAATATATCATTGGAGTTTGTGTCCAGATAGCTAAAACGCCTTCTTCATATCCACCATCGGGGGCAGATATGGCTGGAAAAGACTTAGCTATTCCCGCACCGCTTTCTATCAATCGAGTAAATACAACAGGATAAGAGCCTGTTATAGACTGTATCAGATTAATAACCTCCCAAGCCGTAGGGAGTCGCCAGCCATCGGGGCAGGCACGTTGGGGAATACTGCCATAATAAATGGGTCCGACCATAGCTGGTGCCAAAGAATATGAACGAGGACGAGCAGCCATATTAGGACCTCCTTCCCTACTGGCGTCTATCATCCAACAAACACCACCATTACCCATACGGGTAGTCTGATAGTTACTGCCACCGATACGCATAAGTTTCATGGAATTTCCGAAACCACAAGCCGGTTGCTGGCTTACATGCAAACGATATTCCAATTCGTTAGCAGAATTTCCTGTTCGTATGGAAAGGACAGCACTACGCATATTCTGGGTAAAGTTCTTACTGTTTGCCGAAATAGTAACCGTGGCTGGTACTCCCGCTGTACCCGAGGTTTGGCTGAGTGAAATCCATGAAGGTTTTCCGGTTATTTGCCAATTGGTATTCTCTGTAGTTATATTTACGGGTAATGAAGCGACACCTATTTGGATATCACCGTCAAAAGCGAACACCCGTTTGTCCACCGTCAGCCGTTTGTTCCCTCGTACTATTACTTCTTCTTGTACCTCGTTCCACGGCACGATACGGCATTTAAGGGTATGGTTTCCTTTGAAAGCTTCCTCGGGAGTTTGGGCCGGCAACCCGTCCACACTTTCCACTTGTACTTTATATTCATGATTACGCAGAATATCCATCGGCACTCCCGAACCGTAGTCCTTGAAGTCGAGGCGGTAGTAACCGTCTACCGACGGCTTAGAGCCGGTGAGATACGGCTTCACGTGCATAACCAGACAAAGGTCGTCCAGCGCATTCCCGCCCGAGGGGCGGTTCTTGTTGTCCACCTCGCACAGGTAGAACGTCTTTTGTGAGCCGTTGAAAATACCGATATTCCCGGGTGACACATCGCTGTTCAATGAGGTGAATGTACCCCGTGTCTGCCGTGCCCCGACGGGTACGGTGGGAGTATTCACTTGCTTGCCCGTCACATTATAGTTGTCCGGTGCAATGCGTCCTTTTGCCCGGTAATTGTACAGCCGCAGATCGTTGTAATAATAGAAAAAGCCTTTTAGGTCGGATTCAAGAGGATTGATAAGCGTGAACTTAGCTACCGCACGTATCATCGTCACCTCTTGGGGAGCGCCAGAGGGAGAGAAACCTTCGCCCACCGCTTGGTTGGGAAGCTCGCCCCACATGGGTATGCCATTCGTAAAGTCGGGTGCGGCATCCGTTCCGACATCGAATGCCAGGCGGTTCATTACCCCCTCTTTCTGTTCTCCGAATGCAGCAGCAAGGGTATTCACCTGCTCACGGACATTGGCAAGCACCACGAGTGTCTGATGTTCGGGAGCTCCCATCAGCTGTACACGTACGGTTTGTGTGCCGATATCGTATGTACCCTGTGCACGGTAGAAGAATGTACCTTTCTTTATATTCGTAGGATCTGCAGGATCAACCTTGAATGAAAGTACATCTACAGTATTGATTCCATTTTCATCTATAGCACGTGTCAGCGGCGCACGCGTTTCGGAACTTTGCGAGGTGTTCATTTCAGCAGCCTGTTTTGAAGCACCGGTTTTAAAGTTCAGGTAAATAACGGCTGTATGTCCGTTCGCTTGCGGCACCGACTGCTCCGCATCATCACTGCAAGCGGTCGGAAGGAGCGCCGCCATTGCAATCCACAGCACAGCTGAGGCATGTCGCCTCCACAGATATGCCACACGGGTGAAACCGGATAAACCGGAAGTCTGAAATCCTATATTCATTTTTCTTCTTTTTTTAGTAATATATCTATTTTTTATATCAACTTTCTTACAAACTAAATTGCATCGGTCATATACCGTCTTACTTATTTATCGGCGAACAGACGAACGGAAAACCCGTGGTGTTTAACGTCTCTGTAGTTCGCGAACGCAGAGTACGAGTAGAAAGACACGTTCCAAGCATTGCCGAGGAGGCTGGGAAACTCCGTGCTCGACCAATACCGACCATATTCGCCTCGGGCTTCGAGCAAACCACTCGAAATGAACGTTGGGAAGGAGATATAACCGGCAGCCGGAAAAATACGAACGACAGCCTCGGAAGTATGGCTATCCCACCAAGAATCATTATTGATAGTGCTAATGTTTCCTGTAAATGCGCTGCCCAAGTAAACACAATCCACTTTCAATAGGGAAGTAAAGTCATGGTTGGCAAACGAACCCACGCGGGTGTAACGGTAAGCACAAACCATATTATTATCAGTAGCAAGAGGGAAATCGGATAGGGAAGAATCATCGATAGGATTACCGGTACCTTGTTTGAAACGCAGAGCGTAACAAACACCGTTACCCGAAGAGAAATAATCGTTGGCGAAAGTTTTTTTGATGCCACCGAACTCAATAGCCTCGTTGACATTAGAAGTATTAGTAGGGGAATCATATTGGGTATTACCGCTGTAGGAGAAAACGCCCGTCAACTCCCAGCGGGAAGGCAGGTGGTAACCATAACCGGGATGCCCCAGTTTAAAAAAGACATCATCAAAGAGCTTCTTGGCATTTGGATTGTAAGTATCATTATTCTCTCCTGTGAGCACGTACCAATTATAATAACCGGATTGGTCATTGCTATGGCTCGAAGCCCAATGAAGATTAGGGTCAGTCTGGGCTGCAGTGGGAGAAATACCCGGAGGAACGGAAGAAATGAAAGGAGAATTATAGATAGAGCCACCGGCGAGGTTATATTCGGCAACATAATCCAAAGGCGTACCGATCTGCTTAATATTGATTTTAGTATAAAGTCGTCCAGCCCGTATCTACAGATAACCATCCTTGAATCCCTTGCCATTCGTGATGGCCTGCAATTCCTCCGTAACCGGATTGGTGAGAGTGGCGCCAGCCGCCCCACTGTTTTGACTGGGTTTCAGCCATGAATTAGAAACTGAAATTGTTGTTCCGTCGGCATTATAGGCACCGACCTTCCACCCACTGGGGTAATTGGTGCGCACAGAAAATTTGTTCTGTGTGCTTGTGGCATCGTGCTTGCCTTGAAGTGTCATCGCCGTTCGGGTCACTGCCAAGAAATGCCCCGATTCATTGAACGTTATATCTGTGAATGCGTCTATCACGATGGGCACTACTACGATGTTATGGTTGGTAAAGTTGTCCGGGCTGGTTACAGCCTCGTTCAAAGTGGCAAACCCCGGCCCTTTCACTTCCTTGATGGTGAAAATATAGCGGTGGTTGCGCAGAATGGGCATGTATTTACCCTTTTCGTAAGGACTCGTGCCACCGCCCTTGATACCGTCCCATGTATAATCCATTCAGTAGTAGTATTCTCTTCCTTGATAGGCAAGATTTATAACTATACAAGGACGGCTGCCGCCGGAGATAGCCGACTGTTCATTCAAATAATAAGTGATGACATTCGGAGATGCGGTGTTTGCAGTTCCCTCAAGCGGGTGCCCGCCACTGACTGCTGGCTGCGATGTGGCAGGCAGTGTGGGAGTCATGTATCCCGACTGTGAAGCGGTGGTATTGTATGTAGCAAGATCTACCCAAACGCGTCCGTTGCCTACGGAATTGACGAAGTAAACCTTTCCCGCAGCTGTCGTGGCTCCCGAAGTTGTAGGATTGATGATATCCACCTTCGCCAGCATGCGGATAAGCGGTATTTCCTGCGCAATGGTTTGCGACACACCGGCTTTCAGTTCAAAGCCTCCCGCCGGGGCATGCTCGCCGTACATGGGTATGTATGTGCCCGTACCTTCTTGTCCGAACCTACCCACGACTTCCACTTGCTTAAGAGCATCATAGGTGGAACCGGCTGTTATATTTGCCAGTTCTGTTTGGGCATTAGCTATGAGAGCTATACGTTTGTATCTGCCCGCAATAACGGGCACAGAGAAGTATTTCGTATCCGAAGAGCCTGAAAGTGTATGCAACGAGCTGCCCAGAATATCATATTTCACCTTGACTTTCTCCGTACCGCCTTCATCGGCAAACATCAGTACGGTAATCTCTGTTATCCCTTTCTCGTCTACACCACGAGTATTCGCCGCCCGGAAATCGGGAATCCTGACAGAAAGTGTCACTTCGGCCGTCTCACCTTTGCCGGACACGGGCGGAACAGGAAGAATGAGTTCGTCTTGCCGGCACGAAAGTACGAGCGGCAGTAATAACAGGACCGACAGCAGGTTGCGGAACGGTATGATGATTGAACTACTTGGCATAATATATTGTTTTATGATTTGCATTTCATGATTGACCGGTGCGTTTTTTACACTCCTCCGGGTTTTACATTCTGATTTTCCCAATTCCTGATCGTTATTTTCGCATGACCGTTTGTAAAGGTAATCTCGATAGGAATGGTTACTTCAATATCTTCCTCCATCGGTATGTGGTAGCGGGCAATAAGCCCTGCCAACGAAATCGGGGGCACGATATGGTTTCCCGTGGTGGGATCGATAATTTCCACCATGCCGGGGGTATCGGCCTTGAAACGGGGGATGTCAGTCGTGGCATTAGCATGGCGGTTGGTGACATCATATGCTACGGCAGGCTGGAATGTCTTGTTCCGGCTTACGGACTGGAGACGCCATGTGCCCGAGGTTTCGTCGAACACCGGTCGCAAGGCTGACTCCATGCCCGTGATGTGTACCACAGGCTGCACGCTCACACCATCAAGGTGAAGACTTACACGGATAGTGCCGGGGCTGAAATTGACAGTATGGTCTCCAGTCTCGTGCTCACTGACCGTAAGTGGCGTGACAGCGAAAAGAAGCCGATCAAGCGTGGGGATGGAAGCGGAAGTCTCCGCATGCGGGTGTGAGGCGGAAAGGTTCCTTATGGTTTCTCCTTCGGAAAAGCCGCCGAGCTTGGTCTGTGCATCCGAAGCATTCGCCCAGAGCACGACAGTGTAGTTTCCCTGCGGCAGATACATCTCAACACCCTGCAAACGGTCAAGTTCACTCTTCTCCAGCGTCTGCATATGCTCAATACTGCCATCGGGACGGTACACACACAGCCTCACCCTCTGAACACGCTCTCCGAAAAGGTCAGCGGCAGAGCCGCGAGGCTTGTAGGTAAATCGTAACAGGGTATCCAGAGGGCAGCCCTCCAGGGACTCCCTGATGCACCTCGACAAGACTAAGGTTAAAATACCGGAAAGCATCAGGAAGCGTATAGCTTTATACAATTTCATGCGTAGTATCTTTTAGGTGAATAACTGTGGTTATGACTTTATATGAATATACGTGTTATGATTTAACAGGTTATAGAAATACAGGTCGTGAGGTCAGGGCAAAAGACACCCACGACCTGCTTACATTCCGCCGTGCGAGAGGAACTGGTGAACTAGTAAAATGAGCTAAAAATCTCCTCTACGCAAACGGACTTGTAAAAGAAACAAACAAATACAATATACCTTGATGGTATGACAGTTAGAGATTAGGCTTGACAGGAACGACCGTCCAGGCTTTTACCGTCACCTTCAACCAAACGCTGACAGCACTGGTATTAGGTATTGTGGAAAGGTTGCTCTCGTCAAATGTAAAGTCGGCTTTCGAGATAGTATAAATCTTTCCTTTTTCCAGTTCTACAATATTGCCACTGCCATCTTTGAATCCTCTCACGGTGATAAACTGGTCACCTGTGCCGAAATTCACGCTGCTGCCGGCCTTAGCAGCCAAATTACTCAACTTAAATACGAGCTGGAGTTGCTCGTTCGCGTCAGTACTGTTACCGTTAGGAACAACCTGATATGCCCAACGTTGCCCTGCAGTTGGCGGAATGACTTCCTTTGGGATACCTGTAGCAGCGACGGCAGACTGGTCAAAGAGTTTTCCAGCGTTAGCAGGGGTGTAAAGCCCCTGTCCTTGAGCATAGGCAGCAGGAGTAGCACCATATTGTACTTTCGTTCCCACAACGGTACCGGCCAGGTTGAACTTTTCAAAGAAGTTATTCACATAGATTCCTTCCAGCGTAAAACCATCCACCGCACTGGAGGCCGTAGTCGCCAGACCTTCGATTTCGACACGTGCCACGGCAGGACCGATTTCCACTTCGGCATACTTGTCACCGTCCGTTATTCCAGGGGCATAAGGCAGGGCCGGACTACCGGTAGTCCATGTCTGCAGGGGTTTGTCATCGCCGCTCAACACCACATCCGCAACTGCAGACTGGCTTGTGATTTCCAGTTGTACAGCTTTCAATGCAGCTACGGTTCCACCTGTAGGCAATGAAGTTCCGGCAGGAATATTACCACATACCGTTACAGTGGTAGCCGCCGCGGGTACATCCGTTATTTGGGTACCGGTAGTCAGATTCGCAATCGTGATGGGAGTGGTTGTAGTCGCGTTCACATATTTCAGAATGCTGGTCCCGTCATGGAAGTATACATGCAGATTACTTACCGTAGCAACCGTTCCCGAGGCTACAGGAGGCTCGGTCGATCTCGTCAGCGTCGGCAACTCCAGCTTCATGAATACGCTTCTCGCTTCCCCGTTCTTTACGTCAGGCACTTCGATGTCATCGTTACTGCACGCGGTGAATGCTGCAGCCATAGCAACCATTGTAAACACGCTTAACAAACTTTTTTTCATAATCATTGTAATTAAATTGTTAATAAAAAAATAAACACTAATAAAACACTTGTTAATATTTAATTCGTACTTATACTTTTTTTCCTGTTTTGTTCTTTCTACTTTTTACTATTTCCCTTCCGCTATCCTGTCCAGTTCCATACGGAGCCCGAAGAACTTGGGAATGAGGTCCGACAGTTCCGGATCCAGGGGAATACGCAGGACAAGATTGGGATTCATGCGGCAGGCCGCAAGCATATGTTCCACTGCTAAGTAATCATCGCCCTGCCGGGCGCTTACCACAGCATGCAGGTATTCCTTGCGGGAATCTACGGGTAACTGGTCTAAAAGAGCGGAAGCCTCTTTATGATAACCGAGCTGTGTCAGGCAAAGGGCGGTGTTATAGTCAGGCCGTTTTTCCAATATCGGCAAGGCTTGCCGGTATTGTCGCTCTGAAAGGAGCCGCAAGGCTTCGGCATACTCTTCTCCCTGCGGAGTATATACGGGACCGCTTGCCGCAAGAGAGTCTGTCTCCGCAGAAGCTATGACATATTGGTCCAGAGCGGAACGGTCAACCAGGTCGCTAAGCGAGGCCACAATGAAGAGCAGCGTGTCCGAGGCGGCAGGCCGCCATGTGCTGCGGTCGGTGGCTTCCACGATAGACTCTAGCCGCACACGGAGCTTTTTCATTCCATCGGTGACGGGCAGAGAATATACATAGTTGTAGATATAATCATGTCCGGAAACTGAATCCGAATTCTGGCGGACCATCACGGAGTCGATATAGGGGAAGGGAATCATACGCCGGCGGATTTCATCACGGTTACGGTCATTCATCTCATTTTCGGCAATCCGGTCGTAGAAATAACGGTGGCGGGAGATGTCCATCGAATCGGTGGCGGTGAGGACATAGTTGTGTATGTTGGACAGGCTGCGCCCCCCCGTTATAAAGGTCACGGAATTTCGAAGGTACACGATCGGCGGTAAGCTCGCGTTCCAGCCGGTACATCGGCCAAAAGGAGGCCGTACGATGATATTTACGGTCATAGGAGGCCCACAACCCGAGCGTGTCACGACCAGCCACATAGCGCCGTACGCTTTCTTCGATCCGCTTGCGTTCCAGGCGGTGACGGAGTGTCGCACGGTTGGCCTGCGTACGCGTGTTCCAGAAATTCTGGCGTTCAAGGGCAAGGCGTTTCCACTTCTCGTAGGCAAGCTGACGGTCGCGCTCCTTGCCGTAAAGTTCATAGAAGAACCTCTGCCGGCAGGCGATATCCTTATTGATGCCTTTACGGTCAAGATACACACTATCATAAGCCGAAGGATCGACAATTCCATTAAGAAACAGCCTGTACGCCTTATAGTCCGCTTCCTGCATGCGGGTAAAGGAAGAACCGGAAAGCACAACAGGTGGTAGCGGGAAGCCTGAACTGTCAGAGGTGCAGAGCATCGGGGTGAGTGTGACACGCCAGCAACTGTCAATCAGGAGGGAAGGGACATGGATATTGAATTCCAAACGCACGGAACCTTCCCGCATGGTGACCTGCTTGACGACCGTGCGTGCAGCGACGATGTCAACACCGCCCAGGTGTATGGTTTTCCATACGTCATCCGTACTGTCGGAGACCTCTTCGAACTCACCGGGAAGAGTGTCCGAAGAAGTGGTGAACCCCACCTGTTCGGCAAGCACTCCGGAAGGTGCGCTCTCCTCGTGGGGAAGAAAAATATTAGGACGGCCGGACTGCATAAACAGCCGCATAGTCCGCGGTTCGCGGGAAGTGGAACAGGACACGGCCAGTAACACTCCCGCGCAGAAAGCGGCGGCCGTTATGTGGGATTTGAGATACTTATTCATCATTCAACTTTTTATATCTTGTTTCAACAGATAAGATGGTTTCAGAAAAGATAAACCAGATTAACGGCGGTACGTGTGGGTGTCACATAGACACCGGAGCCCTTGCCGGTACGCTTACCGCAGTTCACGCAACGGTAACGTTCCCAGTCGGCCCAGACAACACCGAGACCCAGTTCGAACTCCAGATTCCAGCGACGCGAAAGGGGGCGCACCAGCCCCGCAGAAAGCCCGCCGCCGAAAGCTGTGCCTTCGTAACGGTAGCGATGTCCGAACAGACCACCCGCATTATATATGGAGAACACACCGTGGAGCCCGATAAAACAACCCCTTCCGTAAGTTTCGCGCATCCAATAACGCACACCAGGCTGGACTGTGAAGTTTTTAAGCTTGCCGTCATCCCAAAGACGGAAAGGATTGTACTGTACGGGAAGATGGGCGGACCAATGCGTGGAAAAAGCCATGGAACCCTCCACATTCAGATTCCCCGTACCTAAACCCACCAGATTGGTTCTGACAGAATAAAACTGCGCGGAAACCTTGTCTGAATACACAAGGCAGGCCAAGACACAGGCAAAACATAAAAAGTACTTTTTTCTATTCAAATTCATAATTCAAACTAGGATAACTCAAACTTTAAGTGGATAAACAAAACATGCACCCAAAGTAAACGGATGAAAAGCTGTGTCATCATAATAAGACTGTTCTTATTCTACGTGCAACCTGTAAAAATGAAGTATTTTAATGAACAAGAAACAGTTTTATATTATCACATCTGTTTTGTTTTTCCTAGTTGCAAAAGTAATAACACATAAATCACGAGTTACAAAATGAAACCACAAATCTAACGTCCGCATTGCATAAAACATTATAATACAAAAACATAAAGACTTCGTTCTTCTTATTTTTCTAACACGACGCTAACAGATGATTTACAACCTTAAAAAATATAGGGCAATCAATAAGTTTCTGACAATTGACTGGAATAGTAACAGATATTATAATGAAAGCATCTTCATACTTTCCGGACATACCTCCCAGGAGAATTAAACCTGTTATGGCTTACCTCCATGACAAAACCATTCTACAATTACATCATTCCGGTATTATGGCAAAAACAATCTGAACATATTCTAGATTTAATTACCGGATGATGCATTATGCATTAGTCATTGGAACCTAGTATAAAGTTGAAATACCTATCCCAGAAGGCTTAAGAATAATTCTTTATTAGCTGTTTCCGTAGATTTAATACGTGATTTGAGCCGTGACTTGCGAGCGTATACATTAGCCACCGTATCCTTCATGAATAAGCTAATTACTTGCGGTGAAAATCCTACAAAAATATAGCATAATAACCTGGTGTCGGAAGCTTTCATAGTTGGAAAATCTTCCTTGAGCTTGTACATGGCATTGTCATGACAAGTGTTTACGATTTTTTCCAGTTCTTGCAGTATGCCATTGTTTTCTGCAAAATCTGTAATTATCTGCTTTACTTCATTAAATATGACTGACTGTTGCGATGTTGTATTTTCACGTTCATAGTAGGTCTTTCCAAGTTTATCGACAATGTCAAAGCGTGAAGCAGCCAATCCTCTTAAATAACTTTCCGTAGTCTGCTGTTCTTTCACGCGTTCAGTAAGAGCCTTGTACTCGGAATTGGCTTTCTCTGTCAATAACAAATAATGGTTGGTACGATCACGTTGCATGCGTAAACGTTGGCGGACGATATACCAGGCAATTCCAATAATAAAAAAGGTAGCGGCTGCTATAGCTATTTCCCAGACAGTCCGGTTTTTCATTCTGTATTGGGCGAATTTTGTTCGCTCTTTAAAATAGTCCCGCTCGACCATACCGGCGGAGAATTGCATGTTTGAGCGCATTATTGAATCGTTCAAGTAGATATAGCGATGTACATTGTCCGTTGCTTTTTCAAAATTTTTAGCCTGCGCTTCGATATGGTATGCAGTGTATTGTAGTTCTGCCATGTCGCAAATATCAGTAGTGTGCGCCTTTGCAAGCTCCAGA